>CAYMGA010000135.1:0-3513 GCA_964389865.1 uncultured Nitratifractor sp. | reverse complement strand
TGATTTAAAATTTCTTTGCATTCTTTGGCTTCTGTGGCTATGATATTCTGTCGAACTCAGGTCAATAATATGATGTTACCTTCTATACACCTCTTCTCCTATCCCCCTCCTATACTCCTTTGAAATTTATCTATGTTGAATTTTTACTATCTACTTAAAAATAAATTCAAATCAAAGAGGTATTACTCTAATATCTGGATCTAATTTTTGTTTTAATATGCCCTCTATTGCAAATAGTGTTCCTGTACTTGCACTTGCACATCCATTACATGCGCCTAAATATTTAATATAAATATCAGTATTTTCACCATTTGTTTTAATATCTAAAATCTCCATATCACCACCATCCATAATTAACATATGGCGAATATGTTTATCTATAATTGCCTCTATTGCTGCTCTTTTCTCATCTATATTCATCTCTTTAAAAGCTTTATCACTAACTTTAACTCCTCTCTTTTTTTCATTCTCTATCTCTTTTAGAGTATCTCTTAAAATATCTGTTAAGTAATATTTAGAGAAATTCTCCCCTGCTCCTATATATTGACAACTCTTATCGTAAGCCCCTGCTCTTGTATAATCTATTAAATCTTCTAAAGTTTGAATATTAAAGTTTTTAATAGACTCTTTTATAAAATTTAAAGTTGCACCACTAAACTCATCTACAACTTCATCTTCTATTGGCTCTTTTAAGTAGCTTTTTGCACATTTATGTAAAGCATCTATTACTACATTAGTTAAAAACTTCATACTCTTTGGAAGTGCAGCTCTATTTGGATTTTCTCGTAAAAAATACTCTAAACCCTTCTCTTTTAAATTTAAAATCTCTTGCATATTTTTATTTTTAACAACCAAACCAGCAACAGATGCAATAGCTGTTAATTCACTCTCTCCAAAAACTAACATTTTACAATCTATAACTTTTTGTTCACTATCTACTGCCCAAAATATATCTAATTTAAAACCACCTTCGCATTTTCCATAGCTAAATTCAAAGAGAGTTGCATTTAATTTTGTAGCTTCTTCTTTAGTAATTACCCCAATATTTTGTGGTTTACTTACTAAAGAATCTATTTTAAAATTATCTCTAACTTGTGGTAATATCGATTCTTTACTCATTTTGTCTCCTTACATTTAGCGCTAATCTCTCTTATCTCTTTAACACCACTCTTTATAGCTTCAACTGTTTGTTCAATATCCTCTTTGCTTGTATGAATACTTAGGCTAAAACCAACTACACAGTGTCTTAAACTATCATCTAAATTTGCTATCTTTGTTAAAGATACTCTTTGAAAATTTCTATTACTAAAAGTTGCAAAAGAGTAAGCAGCTATATCTTTTTGTGCAAGATAATCCATTAACATAGATGCATGAACTCCCTCAAATGCAAATATACTTACTGTTGGCACTCTCAAAGCCCAAGGTGCAAGAGAATATACACCATCTATTTGTAAAATTTTCTCTTCTAACTCATCTCTTAACTCTCTAATATCTTCTATTTCAAAATCTAAGGCATCTGTTGCCTCTTCAAGAGCTTTAGCAAAACCAATTACTTTTGCTATATCTTTTATACCAACTCTTAAGCCACCTTGCTCACTATCTAAACCAAAAGCAGTTGGAACAAGCTCTATTGCATCATTTGCAATATATAGTGCTGCAATATCTTTTGGACCTTCTATATTATTAGAACAAAATGTCAAAAATGAAACTTTTGATCTCTCTATATCTACAGGAATCCTACCTATTGCATCTTTTGCATTAACCAAAAGTGGAGCATCTACCAAAGAGCATATATTACTAATCTCTTCTAATGGTTGAATTACTCCACTCTCATCATCTACAAGAGGCATAGATACAAGTGCTGTTTTACTATTTACATACTCCTTTAAAATATCTAAATCTATAGTGCCATCAATTGTAACTGGCACTCTATGAACTCTACACCCTTGAGATTCTAAAAATTGAGCAGCTTTAAGTTCATCTATAGATGCTCTTTGAGATAAAATAATACTATTTTTCTGCCCCGTTAAGATATACTTTAAATATACAGATAGAAAAACTTGAGTTACACCCTCATTTGTAGATGAATTTAAAATTATACTATCTTCATCTTTTGCATTTATGCTTCTATAAATTTTATCTATTGCCTCTTTATATGCTTTTAGGGCTTTTTGATTACTTTTACTTTTTACATTAAAATCTATAGCTTGATTTATATAAGGTTGCATAACATCTTGGACACTCTTTGATGTATTAGTAGTAATATTACTATTTAATAAAATTGCCATGATACTCCTTTATTAGGACAAATATTATCTTAATTAAGATTACAATTAAATTGCTTTATAGAAACTTAAAGTTATAATTAAATTTATTAAGTTGCCAATCTAATAAAAAATATTTATATATTTTATAAAGTTGTAATATTTTTTTGATATAATTAGCAAAAAAATTATAGGATAAATTTATGAAGATAACATTAAGACAAATAGAGATATTTTTAGAAGTTGTAGAGTTAAAAAATTTAACAAAAGTTGCTCAAAGTTTAAATTTGAGCCAATCAGCAGTATCAATGTCTATCAAAGAGTTAGAAACAATACTAGGTAAACAGCTATTTGATAGAATTAATAAAAAGCTAATATTAAATGAAATAGGTAGAAGCTTTTATAGTGCAGTTTTACCAATGTATAAAAAGTTAAGAGATATTGAAAGTGAATTTAAAAATAGTGAAGATAAAGGTAGTGTAAGAGTTGGTGCAAGTACTACTATTATAGACTACCTTATTCCTACAATTGTATGTGATTATATGGGTAAATACCCAAATGTTAAAATTGAGTTAAAAGAGGGAAATACAAAAGATATTTTAAAGCTTATTAAAGAGGGTAAAATAGATATGGGCTTTGTAGAAGGCAGTGTAGATGATAGCGAAATTATTAAAGAGGCAATAGGACAAGATGAACTTGTAGTTGTCTCTTCAAATGAAGCACTTAAAAATAGAGAGTTAACACTGCAAGATATTGAAGAGTATAAATGGGTATTAAGAGAAAAAGGTAGTGGAACTAGAGAAGTATTTTTAAATTATATTAAACAGTTTGATGCAAAATTAAATATCTTTTTAGAACTTGGACATACAGAATCTATTAAAAGCTTAATTTTAAGTAAAAACCCAATTACTTGTCTATCTGTATTAGCAGTAAATAACGAAATAGAACAAGGAGCTATGTATAAATTAAATATCAAAAATTTTAAATGCACAAGAGACCTTTATGCTGTCTATCATAAAGATAAATATAAGAGTGAACTATTTAATAAATTATATGCCTTCTCCATAGAAAAAATTAAAGAGGCTATGGAGAAAAAAGGGTGCGTTAGTTGCTCTTAGCAAATTTAAGTAGTTAATAAAAATTAAACACAAATAAATTTCAAAGGAGTATAGGGGTAAAGGAGAAGAGGTGTATAGAAAATAACATTATATTATCTACTTATTATCTCTACCCCTTCACACCTCTACAC
>CAYMGA010000134.1:0-3516 GCA_964389865.1 uncultured Nitratifractor sp. | reverse complement strand
TTTGTAATTGTTTTTGCCCCCAAAGCAGAGCTTTAGTTATTAGCATTTAAAAAATCCAAAATAATACTATCTTTTGGTTGGCTCATATCATAACCTAAAGCCTTTAATCTCTCTATTACAGGTGGGTGAGTGTAGTAGAAAAATATATAGACTGGATGAGATTTTGGAAAAGCTTTGTTTTCATTTATTAGCTTTAATAAGCCATTAATTAAGTTTTGTTTACCACCAATTTTTGCACCAAATTTATCTGCTTCATACTCATTATGTCGGCTAATTAAACCCATTATTGGCATATATAAAAAGCTAAATAGAGGTAAAAGCAACATTATAAATGCTATTTTAACTCCAGCATTTGCAACAACTCCCATATCTAAAAAGATAGAATCTTGTAAATTACCTATTACAGCTAAAACAGTAAATAAAAAAACTCCAATAGTTGCTATATTTTTATATATATCTCTATGGCTATAGTGTCCTAGTTCGTGTCCTAAAATTGCTATTATCTCATCTTCATTTAACTTCTCTATAAGAGTATCAAATAAAACTACCCTTTTTGATTTACCAAGTCCACCAAAATATGCATTTAAGCGATTATCTCTTTTACTTGCATCTATTGTAAAAATTCCATTACTATTTAAACCTACGCTCTTCATTATCTCTTCTATTCTATCTTTTAAATTGCTATTCTCTATTGGTTTAAATTTATTAAATATTGGTGCAATTAGAGTTGGATATAACATATTTGTAAAGATTATAAATAGAAATACTACTACAAATGTCCATATCCACCAATTTGCAAAGTTTTCTATTATATAGATTATTGCACTAAAAATAGCTCCACCAACAATTAAGAATATTGCCCCCGATTTAATGGCATCTATTAAATATAACTTTGGTGTTGTTTGAGAAAATCCAAAAGACTTATCTAACTTAAATACTTTGTATATATCAAATGGTAGAGACACCAAGTAATTAATTAATACAAAGCCAAAGATAAATAGTAAATTATTAAATATAGAGTTCTCTATACCTATTAAATTTTGTAGCCACTTAAAACCACCAAATACCCAAAATAGAAACATAAAATACTCTAAAAAGCTCTCTGCTATATTTAATCTCTCTTTTTTTATAGCATAGTTTCCAGCTACAATATACTTCGCTGGAGTTAAAAGCACTGCATCTTCTTGCTTTGCATCACTAATATAGCCAATTTGCATTACACTTACATATATTTTAATTAGTGTATATAGTGTAAATATTCCCATTATTATAGTTAACATTATAATCCTTAACATCTATTTTTGCTAAATATATCAAAAACTACTTAAGTTTTGGTAAAATAGCATATTTCTTTTAAAGGTTAATTAATGGCATTTATCGATATGTATGATATTAAAAAAAGATATGATGTAAAACAGATTTTTGATGGTCTGAATTTTCATATTCAAGAGGGTGAGCGAGTTGCTATTATTGGACAAAATGGGTGTGGAAAATCTACTCTATTAAAAATAGCAATAGGTCAAGAAGAGCCAGATGAAGGTAAAGTAATTAAAGATAGTTCAATAGAGATTGCAATGCTTAGCCAAATGCCCAAATTTAAAGAGGGTGCAACTGTAAAAGAGGCAATAGAGAGTGAATTAGTAGAAATAAAAAAGGCTCAAGCTAGATATCAAGAGTTAAGCCAATTAATATCTACAAATGATAAAGCTATTTTAAAAGAGTATGAAGAGGTAAGTGCCTACCTAGACCACCATAATGCTTGGGATTTAAGCTCTAAAATAGAGAGAGCCTTGCAAGAATTTAAACTAAAAGAGTATGAAGATAGATTAGTTATAACTCTCTCAGGTGGTGAACAACGCCGTGTTGCCCTAGCCTCTTTAATTTTAAAAAAGCCAGATTTACTAATTTTAGATGAACCAACAAACCACTTAGATGTTTATATGGTAGAGTATTTAGAAGAGATACTACTTAAAGAGAAATTTACCCTACTCTTAATTTCTCACGATAGATACTTTATAGATAAAATTGCAACAAGAATTGTAGAGGTAGAAAACTTTAAATTAGTAAGTTATAATGGTGGATATGAGAGTTATTTAACACAAAAAGAGCATAGACTTAACTCTATGAAGAAAGAACATGAAAACCTATTAAGATTATTAAAAAGAGAAGAGGAATGGTTAGCAAAAGGTGTAAGAGCTAGAGAAACAAGAAACCAAGGTAGAAAAAGAAGAGTTTTTGAACTTAGAGAAAAGGCAAAAAAAGACCCTACTCTAATTAGAAAGATGCAAATTGAATTAGAGAGAGAAAAAAAGAGTTGGAAAGGTGAAAAAACAGTAGCTAAAAAAAAGATGTTATTTGAGATAGAAAATTTAAACTACTCTATCGCTAACAAGTTATTAATAAAAGATTTTAGCACTAGAATTTTACAAAGAGATAAAATAGCAATTGTAGGAGCAAATGGAAGTGGTAAATCTACACTTTTAAAACTACTACTTGGAAGATTAAAACAAGATAGTGGGGTAATAAAAAAGGGAGATTTATCTATTGGCTACTTTGACCAACACAGAGAGATGCTAAAAGATGATGCAACACTAATAGAGACATTCTGCCCAGATGGTGGGGATAGAGTAGAAGTTGATGGAAAAAATTACCATGTATATGGATATTTAAAAAACTTTCTATTTCCAAAAGAGTATTTAGATAAAAAGATATTTCAATTAAGTGGAGGAGAAAAAAATAGAGTTGCCCTTGCCCTGCTCTTTACAAAAAAGTATGATTGCTTAATATTAGATGAACCAACAAACGACTTAGATATTCAAACAATTAATATTTTAGAAGAGAAACTACTAAGCTTTCAAGGAGCTCTTTTATTCGTTAGCCACGATAGATACTTTGTAGATAAATTAGCACAAAAACTATTTATATTTAAAGGAGATGGTGAAATTGAAGTTTCGCATCAAAGTTATAGCGAATATTTAGATATAGAAAAAGAGATAAAAGAGTTAGAAAAGTTTGAAGTATCTATAAAATCAGAAGCTAATAAACCAAAAGAGAGAGTAAAAGTTAAAACTAAATTAAGTTATAAAGATAAAAGAGATTTAGAACTTTTACCACCGATAATAGAGGAGCTAGAAGCAAAAATAGAAGAGTTAAATAACTGCTTAGCAAATCCTGATTGCTATAATCAAAAAGGATTGGGCGAAGTATCAAAAGAGCTTAGCTCCTTAGAGCAAGAGTATGAAGAAAAAAGCGAAAGATACTTAGAACTTTTAGAATTAGAAGAGGAGCTAGAAAGCCAAGTTTGATGAAATATCATAGCCATAAAAGCAAATATAATAAATCGATAATATGGTAAACATTTATACCTCCTCTACCCCCTCCCTTTTTTTTACTATTTTACAACTCTTAAGTGTTACTTAAACAAAATATATAATTACTATTTTTAATATATAAGATAAAAATTGATTTAAATCAATTTTTTATAAATTATAAAGTGGTATCATTAAGCGTATTTTT
>CAYMGA010000133.1:0-3528 GCA_964389865.1 uncultured Nitratifractor sp. | reverse complement strand
GATAGCTGGGCAAGTGCAATTGAACCTGCTAAGTATGATGAATTTAGTTGGAAATATATGATTGAAATTGCAGATTATTTAAAAAGCAAATATCCACACATTCCAATAATTATGTTTCCAAAAGGAGTAGCTGGTTTTATTGAAAGAGGCTTAGTTTATGGAAACTTTGATGTATTTGGAGTAGATTGGAGCACACCAATGGCACTTGCAAAAGAGAAACTTGGTGACAAATATGTTCTTCAAGGAAATATGGAACCAACAAGACTCTACAGCAAAGAAGCAACAAAAGAGTGTGTAACATCATTAGCCGAAACTATGAAAGATGGTCGCCACATCTTTAATTTAGGTCACGGAATCTTACCAGATGTACCAGTAGAAAATGCAAAATATTTTGTAAAATTATGTCAAGAGCTTAGTAAAAAATAAGCTCTTTTGCTAAAATTAAAATCGAATATAATATCAAGGAGTATAGGGATGGAGGAGTAGAGATAGTAAACTAATAATATATTGTTACTTTCTCTACACCTCTTCTCCTATACCCCCCCCCTATACTCCTTTGAAAGTTATTAGTGTTTAATTTTTACTAGCTACTTATAATCATACCTTTAGATTTTTAATTTTAGGTGACTACCCATAAAAAACAACTATTCTATAAAACTTCAATAATTTTTTACAACTTTTTATCAATATACAAATTTTTATAGTATAATTTTCTCTTAATTAGGAGGCAAGTTATGAATATAATAATAGCTGGTGCTGGGAAGGTTGGTTTTTATTTAGCTAAGAGTCTATCTACTTTTCATAATGTTATTGTAATAGATAAAGATTCAGAAAAAATATCTACGATTGAAGATAGTTTAGATGTATTAGCAATTGTTGGTAATGTTTGCAATAAAGAAGTTTATATGGAGTGTGGTGAAGAAGAGATAGATTTCTTCTTAGCAGTAACTAATAGTGACGAAACAAATATAGTTGCTTCTATGGTAATAGATGAAGTATTAACTATAAAACAAAAAATTTTAAGAATTTATAAAAATTTTTATAAAAATAATAACTTAAATAATATTGGCAATTTTAAAGCTATCTATCCATCTTATAAAGTTGCAAGAAGTATGAATTATCTTTTAGAGTATCCTTATGCAAATAATGTTAAAAAATTTGATAAAATGGATACTTTTTTATTATCTATTAGAATTAAAAATAAAAATTTACTTAATAAAAATATAGAAGAATTAAAATATAGTGGTATTAATATAGTTGGAGTAGAAAGAGGTAAAGAGTTTATAATTTTTAATGATAATTTAAAATTGCATTTTAATGATTTAATCTATATTTTTTCAAATAAAGAAAAGATAGATAACTTTGAAAATCTTTTATTTGAGGATAAAGAAGAGTTTAACAGTGCAATTATTTTTGGTGCAAATAGATTAAGTATTGAAATTTCTAAAGTATTAATATCAAATAAAATTGAAGTAAAAATTGTAGAAAAAGATAAAGAGTTATGCAAATATGCTCAAGATGAGTTAACTTCTGAAGTTATTATAATAAATAGTAGATGGGGACACTTTTTAAGAGAAGAGAATATTGGAAAAGCTGATATATTTATTGCAACAAGGGATGATGATGAATTTAATATTATTAAATCATTAGAAGCAAAAGCTGCAGGTTCAAAAAAGGTAATTACAATTAATAATGAAAGAGAGTATTATAACCTTATGCATTCACTTGGTTTAACAGTAATTAGAGGTGAAAAAATCAATACATATTACTCTATTTTAGAGAGTATAAGTAGTGATATAACTATCAATAAAAAAAGTTATTGTGGAGGAAAGGCTTTAGCTCTTAGTAAAACATTAACAAAACATTCAAAGTTTATTAATAATCAATTAAAAGTACCTTCCAAAATAGAAAATAAAGCAAAAGTTTTTTTAGTCTCTAAAGATGAGATATTTTATGACTTTAGTAATAGAAGTTGCAATATTGGCGATAGCTTAGTTGCATTTTGCTATACAGAAGATGAAGAGATAGTTGAAAAATGGCTATATAAAGAGATTTAAATGGTAAAAACATTAGATATTAAAGGAATTATAAAATTTGTTGTAAGTGTTGGAAGTATTGTCTCTATTTTATTTACTATGCCAATAGTTGTTGGTTTTATATATCAAGAAGATATAAAATATTTTGCAATTTATAATAGTTTTTTATTTTTATTTAATAGTTCTATATTTTTATTACTAAGAAAACATAAAATGGCAATAAGAATAAAAGGTGCTATTATTGCTGTAAATATTATTTGGTTACTACTTGGATTATCTGCTGCCTTTATATATATGATATATACTAATATAGATTTTAGTAGTGCATTTTTTGAATCTATTAGTGGTTATACAACAACTGGTGCAACTATATTTTCAGATATAGAATCACTACCACATCATATTCTATTCTTAAGAAGTTTAACTCACTGGATTGGTGGAATGGGAATAATTGTTTTAGGCATTGGTTTATTATCTGTAATTAATCCAAGTGGTAGTATAACTATGTTTAAAGCTGAATCTACAGGCATAACACTTAGTAAAGCTGCTCCTAAAATTCAAGATACAGCACTTTTATTATGGGCAATTTATATAGGTTTAACTCTTTTAGATATTATTTTTTTAAAACTATTTGGAATGAATTGGTTTGATGCAATAAATCACGCTTTTTCTACTATATCAACAGGTGGATTTTCTACTAAAAATAACTCTATGTTAGCATTTGCAAATCAACCTGCTTTAATTTGGATAACTACTATTTTTATGGTTTTATCTGGTATAAATTTTTTAGCTCACCTTAGATTTTTAAAAGGTGACTTTAGTGGATACAAAAGTGAAGAGGTTAGAGTTTTTATTATAATTTTTTTAGTTTTATCTATAATGTTATCTATAACACATTATGAAAATAGTAGTGATTCATTTAACTTCTCTTTAGAACACTCTTTTTTTACAATAGCATCAATTATCACAACAACAGGATTTGCAACAATAGATTATGATAAATGGATACATTTGAGTGCCATATATATTTTAATTGCAATGTTTATTGGTGGGACAACTGGCTCTACTGCTGGAGGAGCTAAAGTTATAAGATATATAGTAATTTTTAAAAATATGATAAATGAGATAAAACGAATACTTCATCCAAAAGCAATGTTATCTATTTTTATAGATAAAAAGCGACTTAGCGATTCATTAGTAACATTAGTTCTTGGATTTTTTACACTATATGCATTTACAATTTTAATGTTAATGTTATATTTATATGCAAGAGGCTTAAATGAAATGAGTGCCTTTTCTACTGCTATTGCTACAGTTGGAAATATTGGTCCAGGATTCGACAAAGTAGGTCCAACACAAAATTATAGCTTCTTTAGTTGGTATGATAAATTAATATTATCTATTGGTATGATAATAGGTAGATTAGAGTGCTATACATTTTATATAATACTTACAAAATCATTTTGGAAAAAGTTTTGAGACTATTTATTTA
>CAYMGA010000132.1:0-3532 GCA_964389865.1 uncultured Nitratifractor sp. | reverse complement strand
ATGCAGATTTACTCTTTAAAAGTGGAGATAGTATAATTCATATAGAGATACAAAATAATAACCATCCTAAAATGGATAAAAGGATGCTAAGATATTATAGTGATTTGCTATTTGAATTTGAAGACTTTAAAATAGAGCAATTTATTATTTACATAGGTAAAAGTAGATGCACAATGAAAAATGAGATTAAAAGAGATAAAATTAGTTTTAAATATGATATAATAGATATGAAAGATTTATCTTGTGAAGAGTTTTTAAAAAGTAATGAACCAGCTTTAGTCTCTTTGGCAATTCTGTGTGATTTTGAAAACAAAGATGAACAACTAGTAGTCAATACAATATTAAAAAAATTAAAAACTCTTTGTCAAGATGAAATAGAATTTAGAAGCCATCTAAAGATGGTTGAGATACTATCATCAAATAGAAACTTAGAAGATGCAGTTAAAAAAGGGGAAAATATGCTAAAAGTTGATATACAAAAGATGCCATCATATCAAATAGGTTTAGAAAAAGGTATTGAAAGAGGTATTGAAAAAGGTATTGAAAAAGGTATTGAAAGAGGCTTAGAAAAAGGAAAATATGAAGCAAGAGTAAATATGGCAAAAGAGGCTTTAAAACATGGTTTTGATATTGAAATGGTTAGCAAATTGACTAAATTATCAAAAGATGAGATATTAAATATTCAAAAAACTCTTTAATAAAGGCTTATTGTGAACTTTTTTGATAAAAATAATCACTTCAATATTGCAAATATTATTACATTTGCAAATGTAGCGTGTGGAACTTTAGCTCTATATTTTATAACTAAAGAGCAATTTACTATAGCAATTATTTTAGCTTGGATTGCAGGAGCATTAGATATTGCAGATGGCAAAGTTGCTAGAAAATATAATCTATCTACCGAATTTGGCATTCAGCTTGATAGCTTTGCAGACTTTTTAAGCTTTGTAATAATGCCAGCATTTTTGCTTTTTTACTCTCTAAAAACTAATAGCCTAATTGTAGGTATTATCTTTATATACTACATAATTAGTGGGCTTCGTCGTCTTGTAGCATTTAATTTAAAGGTAGAGACAGGTAAAGTAGAGAAATTTTTCGAAGGTGTGCCAACACCATTAGGAGCAATTTTACTTTGGGTTTTATATCTACTACACTCTTTTGGTTTAATTAATTCACCACTAATTATAGCAATTTTTGTTGCAATTATTGGGTATTTATTAAACTCTAAAGTAAAGGTGCCACATCCATAATGAGTATAAAAGAGAGATTACAAAACTTTAGTGAACTTGTAATGTTTGAGCATACAATCTTTTCTATGCCATTTATATTTTTGGCGATGATAGTAGCAGCTAATGGTTGGTTTGGTTTTAAACTATTAATTTTAGGAGCATTAGCAGCTATAAGTGCTAGAAACTTTGCAATGGGAGTAAATAGATACCTAGATAGAGATATAGATGCTCTAAATCCAAGAACAAAAAATCGCCCATCTGTAGATGGTAGAGTAAGCACAAAAGAGATGCTAATATTTATTGCAATTAATGCTTTAGCATTTATTTTAGTTGCCTATTTAATTAACTCTTTAGCATTTAAACTATCTATACCTATACTTATTACTCTTGCTGCATATACACTATTTAAGAGATTTAGTGCATTAGCTCATATTATTTTAGGTATATCTTTAGGTTTGGCACCAATAGCTGGAGCAATTGCTGTTTTATCTTCAACACCACTTTGGGTATATGCCTTAAGTATTGGTGTAGTATTTTGGGTAGCAGGGTTTGATTTGCTCTACTCACTGCAAGATATAGAGTTTGATAAAGCAAACAATCTACACTCTATTCCATCTAAATTTGGAGCAAAAAATACACTTCTTTTAGCTCTTATTTTCCATATTATTACAATAATTTGTTGGTATATATTTGTAAACTTAGCATCTTTAGGAGTCATATCTAAAATTGCTGTTTTAATCTCTGCTATAATGCTTAGTTATGAACACTACTTAGTTAGAAAAGATTTTACAAAAATAGATAGAGCTTTCTTTACAGTAAATGGATATTTAGGCTTTATATTCTTTATTTTAGTCACACTAGATGTTGTTTTAAAATGAGAAAGCAAGTTATAAATTTTTTAGAAAATAGAGTAGATAACTCTTGGTTAGAGCTTTTAACAAATGCTCTTTTAGAGTTAGATAGCAACTATTTAGAATTTATTTTAAAATCTAAAGATTACATACCAAATAATAATAAAATATTTAATGCATTTAAAACTTTGCCAAAAAATAGAGTCAAATATATACTATTTGGACAAGACCCCTACCCAAGAGAACAAAGTGCAATAGGTTATGCCTTTATCGATGGTGCAGTAAAAGAGATATTTACTAAAAACTCTCTTAGCAAAGAGGTAAATAGAGCAACAAGCCTTAGAAATTTTATTAAAATGATTTTAGTTAATATGAATAGACTAAACCCAAACAATACAACAAAAGAGGCAATATTAGAAGTAAAAAAAGATGACCTTATAAACTCAATTTTTCAACTAAAAAATAATTTTGAAAAAAATGGAGTCTTATTACTAAATACGGCTCTTATCTTTACAGATAAAAAAAGTTCCAAATACCATATTAAAATGTGGCAACCATTTATTAATTATTTGCTTAACAATATAGATAGAAATATAGAGTTAATACTATTTGGAAATAGTGCAAAAGATATTAAAAAAAACCTCAATCCCCCTCAAAAATCGATTGAAATTGAACACCCATATAATATATCATTTATCAACTCTAAAAAAGCTCATAACCTTTTTGGTAAAATGGATTTGCTAAAAACTACAAATTAACACTTTTTTTCGATAAAATAGTAAAAAAGGAAAAAATAATGAAACTTCTACTAATACTAAGTATAACTTCACTACTTATAACAACAGCTTGTAGTGAACAAAATAAAAAAGAGGAAAATCTTACACAAATAGAGACTCAAAAAGCATATATAGAGCCAAAATTGCTTCCATCAACAACAAGAGAGAAAATAGCTAATCAAAATAAAGAAGATAAATTACTACATAAAATAGGTATCCATACAGAAAATGATAAAATCATTATAGAACCTAAAAAGACAAAAGAGTTTCTTGAGAATATAGCAAAAAATTTAGAGCAAGATGCTAAAAAATTTACAAAAAAAGCCAAAGAGATTAAAGAGTCAACTTTAGGTATAAAAGCATCTAAAGATAAAGTAATTATCGATTTAAATAAAACCAAATCTTTCTTAGAAACCTTTAGTAAAGAATTTGAAAATATAGCTAAAGATATAAGTAAAAATATAGATATTAAATAATGTATTATGTGCTAAGGAGTAAGTGTTAAGTAGTAACCTAAAATTAAAATCAAATATAATATCAAGGGTTATAGATGTAGAGGTGTGAAGGGGTAGAGATAATAAAACGATATGATAATACTCTCTATACACCTCTTCTCCTCTACCCCTATACTCCTTTAAAAGTTATTGGTGTTTAATTTTTACTATCTACTTACTTA
>CAYMGA010000131.1:0-3541 GCA_964389865.1 uncultured Nitratifractor sp. | reverse complement strand
GGCTAAACTTTTTGTATTAAATAGCTTTGGATTTAGAGATTTAGCCTTTGAAGAGATAAAGAAGTATTCCAAAAGTTATTTGCAAAATTTAGCAACCTCACTTGTAAAAAAGATAGATAAAAGCGGATTTAGCAAATGGAGCACACCAGGAATTAGAGCCCAGCTTTTAAATATTAATACAAATGAGTTGGTCCAAGATTTTGTTGTAGAAAAGAGAGAAAACTCAATTCATATTTTAAATGCAGTTAGCCCTGCATTTACTTGCTCTTTTGCTTTTGCAAAGTGGGTTGTAGATGAGTATGTAACAAAATAGAAGAAAAAATTTTATTAATTTTTTTCTTCTATTAGAAAATGCATAATATATGTGTTATAATAGAGGCAAGGAGTGATAATATGAAAAAGTATCTAGTAATAATAGGAATATTTATGCTATCTTTACTACAAGCTTCAAGTTTAGATAGATTAAACTTTATTTACGAGTATAATAATCCAAGTTTAGGTCCTATTGATGGATTTAATAATGCACAAGTTTCAATAAAGAATGGGAAAGTTATATCTATTTTAGATTTACAAAGTGGGAAAAGTTATAAAGATTACTCTAAATTTCCAGAAATTAATGTGATATTAGATGTTTTAAAGGGTAAAACTAAAGGCTATAAAGTCTTTTATAATAATCAAGGATTGCCAAAAAAGATAATATCTAAAAGTATAGGTTTTTCAATTGATATTACATACAAAAAATTAGAAAATTCCAAATATCTTTTATCAAAAAAATATGAAACCTCTTACAAAAAGTGGAAAAAATCAGATATAAAAAGCTATAAATATGTATATCAAATTCAAGTTGGCAAAAATAGAGTTAATAATGGCGTAGAGGTAACTATTAAAAACTCTAAAGTAGTTAAAGCGATTAATGAGTTTAATAGAAGAGATGTAGATATTAAAGATGTTTTAACAATTGAAGATATATTTCAATATGCAAAATTAGCAATTAAGTATAAAAGCTTAAAAAGAGTCTATTATGATAAAAAAAGAGGTTTTATCAGGTATTTAGAGTATATAGGTGAGAGTAATAAAACTATTAGAATAGCAGTTTTTAAATTTAGAAAAGTAAACTAAAATGAGAATTATATTTTTAGTTTTAATATCTTTTTTACTATTATTTGCTAAAGAGAGAAGCAATCAAGAGATTTATGATATTGTAAAATATTTTTTAAAAGAGCATAATGTTACAAGAGAAATTATTATGCCTAATGAGCATAATAATACAATAATTAACTTTGCTGTTCCAAAAGCCTCAATTCATTTAAAGAGTGATGTAAATAAGAGTATCGATGTTCCAATTATTATTCCACAAATAAAGAAAGAAGATAAAAATAGTTTAGATAACAATAAAACTAAAAATAAAAAACATTATAAAATAATTAAATTAAGACCAACAGGTTGGATAATCGTTTCAACTGAAGATATCGCAAATCCAATTTTAGGATACTCTTTTGATTCTGATGCAAGTGATGAATTGCCAATTGAGTTTAAAGCTTGGCTTAACGCTATAAATAAAGATATAGAGATTTCAAAAGGGTTAACTTATAAAGATAATATACCATTAAAAGATAGAAGTTATAAAAGTTATACTTATAAAGCGCCTCTGCTTGGCAATATAAATTTAGGTCAAAAAACGCCATATAATATGTATACACCAGTTATTGGCGGAGAGCATGTGCCTGTTGGCTGTGTTGCAACTGCTTTTGTTCAAATTATGAAATATTATAGATGGCCAAAGCGTAGCAAGGGGAATCATAGTTATATTTGGAATAATCAAAGATTGTATGCAAACTTTAATACAAGTTATAATTACAATTCACTAGAGTCGCTTGCAAAACTATCATACAATCTTGGGGTTGCTTTTGATATGGGATATGGTTTAAATGGTTCTGGAACAGTCCCTACAAAAGATAGGCTAAATAGGGTATCTAAAAGTTTTGGTTATATAATTCCACCATTAAAGAAAAAATCTAACTATACAAGAGATGAATGGGATAGATTTATAAAAGATAGTATAGACAGAGGACACCCTATATACTATCAAGGTTTATCAAGTCCAACTTATGGAGGTCATGCTTTTATTTTAGATGGATATAGTTATGAAAATAATGTTAAGATGTATCATTTTAACTGGGGATGGAGCGGTTATTATAATGGATGGTTTACTTTAGAGCCTATTAGAGGATATAGTTTAATTAGATTTCCATATTCTCAAAGGGCTATATTTAATATAAGACCAAAAAGATCTTTCAATCCAAGCTCTACACCAAGTAGTAATACAAGCAAAAAAATAGCTACAATAATTTACCCTAAAAATAGTATGACAATAAAACATCATAAATTAACAATTAAAGTGGATAGACAAGGTTTAAAAAGGGTTCAATTATTAATATATGGTTATAAGAAAAAAGGCTATTTATATAATAGGTATATAAAACAAGATAATATAGCAATAGATATTCCAAGGGATGAAACATATTTAAGAATAACTCTAATTAGTTATAAAAACAATAAAGTGATTGGAAAAAAATCTATAAAAGTTTTTGTAAATGATAATAAAGATTTTAAAAAAGTTAAAATTAAAGAGTTTAATAAATATATTAATGAGCAATATAAGATTAGTTGGGAGAATAGTAATAATTATAAAATAAAACTAATAATATATAGTTATACACTTAAAAAGTATATCTATCAAAAATATGTTATAGGAAATAGTAAAATAGTGCAAATACCAGCAAATAGTGGTGATATAATAGTAGCTATTTATGCATATGATAAAAATTATAACTATATAGGTAGAACATTTATATTTACAACAATAAAAAGTAAGGATAATAAAGAGTATAAAAAATTAATACTATCTCCAAAAGATAATCAAGTAATATATGATAAAAATATCACACTAAATTTAAACAATAATCAAAAGATTAGAGTAGGAATATATAGCTATTCACTAAAAAGATATATATTTGATAAATTTATTAATAAAAGTAAATTTTCATATATACCACCGCTAAATAAAGATAGATTTTTTATAGTTGCACAAATAGTTAAAAATGGGCAAGTTTTAAAAGAGGATATGGTGCATATAGAGTTTAATAAAATTGCTACAATAGAGAGATTAAATAGCTCAAAATATAAAGATGGGCATTCTATTAAAGTAAAAGTAAATACAAATGGTAATAGTAATGTAAAACTTGGTGTATATAGTTATACAAATAAAAAGTATCTATTCTTTAAAAAGGTTAATAATAAGAAAAAATATTATCTATTTATTCCAAAAGAGGATAAGTGTTTAGTTGTTCAATTAGTAACCTATGATAAAAACAATAACTATCTGAATCAAGATTATAGATATTTAAGTTATTAACCCAGATTATGCATTATAGGTTTACAATGATGTGCTAATACTTTATATAAGAAGGGGTTACTAAATTTTTAAGGGCTACCTATTAGATAACTGACCTTACGCATTTACTTAAAATAAAAACTATTA
>CAYMGA010000130.1:0-3645 GCA_964389865.1 uncultured Nitratifractor sp. | reverse complement strand
ACGCAGAGAGGACTCTTGAAGAGATAGTTGATGAGATGGAAGCTTTTGTAAAAGAAAACATTTAATATTATTTTATAATCACCCTACCCCTTAATATCATTAAGTTAAAGATCGGGAGGGGCTGATGCACAATGCTAATGAAATAAGCTTTATTTCATTGCTTAAAACTGAATGCAAAAGGCGCAAAGCTTTTTTCGGGATTGAAGTATTCGATTCCATGGAACTATAAATTTTTTCTTCAGAATCAGATACTTTAGCCCCCTTTTTTTTGTTTCATTACAAACTGACCTTACGCACTAAGTAGTAACTTAAAATTAAATAGGTATAGAGGTGTGAAGGGATAGAGCGAACATTCCCTAAAATTCTTTTATAAATTCCATTTTATGGGATTTAATATTCTGGAAAAACAAAATATCCAGAAAAGCAATATCCCTTAAAGTCCCTTATTATGGGCATTTTCTAAAAATAGTCGGGAATGTTCGTTTAAAGTTATTTGGGTTTAACTTTTACTAGTTACTTAACACTATATTTAAGATATGAGTATATTCGTAAGTTTTTTAATAAGGTAAAATAGCTACTTAATTTTTTATAGATTTAATATAATCTTTATGTCTATTCTCTACCTCTTTCTCTTTTATTTTATCTATTGTTCCTTTTTCTATTGCCTCTTCTAATACATTAATTCTCTCAAGTAAATACTCAAATAGCTCTTTTTCAATATCTGGCATAATATTGTGTTGTAGTGGTAATTTATTATCCACCCTTTTTGCAATATGTGCTGGAACACCAACTGCTGTGCATTCACTTGGAACATCTTTAATTACAACAGAGTTAGCACCAATTTTTGCCTCTTTACCTATTGTAATATTTCCTAATACTTTTGCACCTGCACCGATTGTTACACCATCTTCAATTGTTGGATGTCTTTTACCCTTAGATAAACTAACCCCTCCAAGTGTTACTTGTTGGTATATTAAAACATCATTTCCAATTTCTGTAGTTTCTCCAATTACAACTCCTGTTGCATGGTCTATAAATACTCTTCTTCCTATTGTTGCTGCTGGATGAATATCTACACTAGTTAAAAACTGCCCTAAAGCAGATATTAAACGAGCAATAGATTTGAATCCTTTTTTATATATAACATGGGCAATTCTATAAAAAAATAGTGCCCAAACCCCAGGGTAATTAAAAAATAGTTCTATATTAGAGTGTAAAGCTGGGTCATTCTTCTTAACTGTTTTAAAATCTTCTATAATTAAAGATATTAAATTCATACTAAACCTTTGTTGATTGAATTGTTTTAAGATAACTATTTTCACTTAAATATAAGTAAAGTCTATCTAATAATAACTCTTTTTGTTCATTACTTATAAATTTAGATTCTTTTAATCTATTTTTTAAGATATTATCAATATTTTTGGTATCATAATCTAAATCTTCTAAAATATCTATTAAACTTTGTGCTTCTAATATATTATCTATATAATAATCTCCATTTTCATCAAATCTTATAATAGCTTCTGTTGGATGTGTAAATAGATTATGTTTCATACCCAAAACTTCTTGATAAGCCCCAGTTAAAAAGAAAGCTAAAAAATACTCCTCTTTTGATACATCTATATCATGTAATTTTAATGGAGCATTCTGATTATAGGCAATTTCACCATCACTATCACAAGTAATATCCCAAATTGCAGCAGCTTGAGTTGCTTTTTTGGATAGATTCGATATAGGCATTACAGGGAACTCTTGCCCTAATCCCCAAAAGTCCGGTAAAGATTGAAAAATAGAAAAATTAACTAAATACTTCTCTTGAAATTTACTCTCTAATTGTCTTAGTTCATCACTATTATCTTGAGAAAGTAATAAAATAGCCTTTTTTATAATTAAATTTACTAAAATTTCTGTGTTTGATCTATCTTCTAAATCTATATAACCTAAATCAAAAAGAGTTAATAAACTATCTAAATGATCTATTGCATCATGTAAATATTCTCTAGCATTTTGCCTATTTATAGAAGTATAAAGAGCATAAAGCTCTTCTATAAGAGGTGGATTACTACTCTTTAATCTTAAACTTCTTTCATGATACTCTTGAGAAAATAGCTCTAAAACTGGGGCTATCAATACGGCATGATTTGCGGCAATAAACCTACCAGATTCTGTATATATATCTGGTTCATCAACACCTTTATTTTTTGCTATCTCTTGCATTAAATATATCACATCATTAGCAAACTCTTTTATAGAGTAATTTCTATTCTCATTTTTTTTAACTTGTGAATACTCTACTGCTAATCCTCCACCAATATTTATAGAAGATAGAGAGTTAGCACCCCTTTTTTTTAAATCAGCATAGATATTACCAGCTTCCCGAAGTGCTTTCTTTAATGGACCTATCTCTTCCATTTGAGAACCAATATGAAAATGTATCATAGTAAATCTATCTATCAATCCAATTTTATATAACATATCACAAGCTTCTAAAAGTTCTGTTGATGTTAAACCAAATTTAGAAGTATATCCACCACTTTTTGCCCAAACACCTACTCCAGAACTATGCATACGAATACGCATACCTATATTTGGTGTAATTAAATCATTAAACTTCTCTTTAAACTCTTTATAAACATCTATTATTGTCTCTAATTCATTCAAGCCCTCTATAGTTACAGTTATATTATGTCCACTTTTTGCAGCAATAAAGCATAAAGATATCATCTCTTTATCTTTAAAGCCATTTACTGTAATTGGTGCTCCAAGTTGAGTTTTAGCCATAGCAATTATTAATTCTGCTTTAGAACCAGCCTCTAAACCATAGTTAAAATCTTTAGATATATTAACAATTTCATCCACAAAGTTTGGAAATTGATTAACTTTTAATGGAAATACGGCATTAAATTTACCCTTATAGTTAAACTCTTTAGAAGCCCTTTTAAATTCATTAAATATCAACTCTAATTGCTTATTAATTAAGTGAGGAAACCTTAAAATAGTTGGACCACTAAATCCCATATCCCTAATACTCTTTACTATCTCTAATAAAGATGGTTTATTTTTATAATTTACTTTCAAAAAATCACCATCTATTGTAAAGTTTTGCATACCCCATATATCTAATCCATACTGATTTATCATAAAAAGCTCCTAAAATAAAAAAATTGTAAAAAAATTTAATAATTATACTAAACTTAATACTCTCTTTATATTAAAAGGCTATAATCTTCATTGAAAAGGATGAGGATAGATTCTCTTCTTGCAATGCGTTACTTTGTGTTACCCTGCTAGAAATACTTCCTACAGATTTTCCACTTATTTTTTAAGTGTTTTAATTTTTTATAAAAGGTACAAAATGTCTAATGTTTTAGAAGGCACAGTTAAATGGTTCAACGATGAAAAAGGTTATGGTTTTATTAGTCAAGATAATGGAGAAGGTGATCTATTTGTTCACTTCCGTCAAGTTAATAATCCAAATGGAGGTCGTGTAACCCTACAGGATGGTCAAAAAGTAACTTACGAAATAGGCGAAGGACAAAAAGGTCCACAAGCTGAAAATGTAACACCATGCTAAATTAATTAGCTGCTTTTTGGCAGCTAATCTAAGTTATAATACTCAATTTAATACAAATCAAAATCCAAAAG
>CAYMGA010000129.1:0-3657 GCA_964389865.1 uncultured Nitratifractor sp. | reverse complement strand
TACTTAATTTAAAGCTTCTCTCATAATAGATTCTACTATTGTTAAGTCAAATTTATGCTCTGTAAAGTAATCAAATGCTAAAACGCCTTGTTGTAAAAGCATCTCTTTACCATCTAAAGTTGGAATATTATACTCTTTTGCTAACTTTAAAATTGGGGTTTCTTTACCATAAATTATATCTATAAAGGCTTTTGAATTTGGTAAAATTTTATCTAAAATCTCTTTTGGGGCTGGTAGATTATTATCACTTAAACCTGCACTTGTCATATTTACTATTAAATCATAATTACTTGGTTTAAAATTATTATGAGAAAAGGTTTTAAAACCTTTTTTTTCAAAATTAGCTAATCTATTTGAACTTCTATTTAAAATAGTTATCTCATAACCAGCATCTCTTAAAATATCTGAGGTTGATTGCACTGTTCCACCTGCACCTAAAATTAAGATAGTTTTTATATTTTCAAACTTTTTTATTGACTTTAAAAACCCTGGTGCATCAGTATTATAACCATATAACTTATTATCTTTTTTTACAATAGTATTAACTGCACCTACTTTTTTGGCAAAATCATCTAACTCATCACAAGATTTATATGCTGCCTCTTTATGTGGAACTGTAACATTGGCTCCTGTTAAATTTTCGCTTAAAAATATCTCTTTTAATTTTGCTCCATCTTCTAAGAGATATTTATAATATACTCCATCAAATCCTAACTCTATAAATGCACAATTATGCATCTTTGGTGACATTGAATGTTCTACTGGATTACCAAAAATTACAAATTTTTTAGCCATTAATTTAACTCTTTTAATAAAATTATATTTTCATTACTCTTTAAATTTTCCATCTCTTTTAGTGTTGCAATTAGAGCCATTAACTTATTTCTTACCTCTAACTCTTCTAGTTTTGGAATACTATCAGCAACAACACCTGCACCTGCTTGAAGAACAATTTTTTCTTTAGTTAATAGTGCTGTTCTAATTGCAATTGCCGAATCCATATCTCCTGTAAAAGAGAAATATCCAACACTTCCACTATAAAAGCCTCTTTTTAAACCCTCAAATTTTGCAATTAACTCCATAGCTTTTATCTTTGGAGCTCCTGTCATTGTCCCTGCTGTAAAGGTTGCAGCAAATAGGTCAAACATATCTTTATCATCTTCTATTGTTGCTATAACATCAGATACCATATGCATTACATGAGAGTATCTCTCTACTCTCATCATATTTGGCACTTTTACACTTCCTACCTTTGCAACACGGCTAACATCGTTTCTACCTAAATCTATAAGCATTAAATGCTCAGCACACTCTTTTGGGTCATTTAACATCTCTTGCTCTAATTCATAATCTCTTTTTGGGGTATTACCTCTTTTTCTTGTTCCTGCAATTGGTCTAAGCAAAATTTCATCATCTGTTAATCTAACCATAACTTCTGGTGATGAACCACATATAACAAAATCTTCAAACTCTAATAAAAACATATATGGAGATGGGTTTTTTGAACGCAAAACTCTATAAAAGCTTAATGGGTCAATTTTTCCTTTTTGAGTATATCTATTAGATGGAAGCATTTGAAATACATCCCCTGCCCTAATATGCTCTTTTGCTTCATCTACAATTTGCATAAATCTCTCTTTAGATATAGAAAACTCTCCCTCTCCATCTAAAATTGCAGGTTTAATTGGCTCTGGAGTATGAGGCTTTGAGATAATTTTAGTTATCTCTTCTAACATATCTAAATTTTCATTAGTTGGGTCAATAATAGATAGATGTGAACTTTTATGAGAGTAACCAATAATTATTTTAGGTCTAATCAAATCTAAATCTGGAGTATTTAGAGTATCTTCTAAAGAGTCCATAAACTCTTTTAAAGTTGGCTCAAATACTTTTACCATATCGTAACCAATATAACCAATAAATCCATCTACAAGTTTAAAACCAAGCTCTTGAGATATTTTTCTATAAGACTCTGTATCAATATTTTGATAATAATTTTTTAAAAACTCAAATGGATTTTCATCTATTTGCTTATTATTATAAAATGTTTTATTATCTTTATATGTTAATCTCTCTTTCGCTCCAATTGCAATAAAACTAAAATTTCCATCTTCGCTGACTACTACACTCTCAAAGAGCATAGTTATCTCATCTTTATACTTTTTTTTTATCTCACTATATAGTGCTACTGCACTAAGTTGATCAAATAGATATTTTTTTACCATTTTTCCTACTTAATAAATGCTTGTGATGCTATTTTTGATTTTACTATACCTAAAACTTCTCTTGCTTGAGACCTATTTTCAAATGGTCCAACATATACCTTTCTTAATCCACCTATAGTTCTAATTCTATATTTAAATCCTGCTCTTCTAATCTTATTTATAAAACTTTGTTCTGGACCTTTAGCAAATGAACCAACTTGAATATAGACATTGCCTCTTCCACCATAAATATGTTTTTTAGGCTCTTTGTGGTGTATTACTTTTGGTTTTTTCTCTCTATGCTCTACAACCTTTTTTACTTTTGGCTTTTCATCTTTTTTATCTTCATTTACCTCTTCTATTGGAGCAATCTCTAAATCTTTAGCTATAGCTTTCTCTTTTGCACTAACTTTTTTATCTTCTTTACTATCTTTTTTATCTTGCTTTTTAGATTCAGATTTTGAGTCATCTATACTTATAGTATCAACATTAGATGGAACAGTGTTAGCACTAATTGGAGCTAAATCTGGATCTTCATTCTCTAATGGGGCTAAATCTGTATTCATACTAGGTTTTTTAGAATCTTTTAGTGTAAGTTCACTACTCTCTTTTACTTTCACTGTATCATTCGTATCTGAAGAGTCACTAAAAATCATTTTTGCTAAAACTGCACCTACAATAATTAAAATTACAACTAGTGCTAAAAGTGCTAACATCGATTTAGACTTACCCTCTTGGGGTGTATCTTCAGTCAAAATCAAATCTTCTAATGTCTTCTCACTCATTATAATACTCCAAATATTAAGTTTCTACGACTATTATACCACAAAAAATTAAATTATGATATTAACCAATATGAAAATTTAATTTTTTTATTTAAAATATTTAACTCAATTTAATAAATTCTCTCGGTAGTTGTAATAAAGTTCCAATAAGTGGCTGTAAATTATTAGGTAATACTCTCCACTCTTTTTCTAACCTTTTTTGTAAGTTTTGTGTAACTTTTTGTTTCATTTTAATAAAATTTTCTAAACTATTCTCTTTTAGCTCAATATATAAAACTATTTTTAAATTATCTTGAGTTGTAATATAGATATTATCTCTATCATTTTTATTTAAATAGTATGAAACTAAAGATACAAAAGCTTCTCTATATTTTCCACTATACTCTAATACTAAGGCATCAAAGCGATTTAAATTAATTGCTAAGTTTATATCTTTAGATATATGTTGATTTAATAAAATTGGAGTAATTTTTCCACTAAAGTATTTAAATCTTGTATATATAGTCTCTCCATCTATATTTATACTTTTAGTAATACTCTTTTGCTCTATATAGTAACCATCTGCACTACTTATTAATTTTTTAAGTAGTGCATCTAAACTATTAATAGATTGGCTTGTCATAGATAACAAAATTACTTGCTAACTCTTTAACCTCTTCTTTAATCTT
>CAYMGA010000128.1:0-3691 GCA_964389865.1 uncultured Nitratifractor sp. | reverse complement strand
CTACAATATCAACTCTAAAGTCTGTATTATCATACTTTACAAATTTTTCAACATAAAAAAATCTTAAATCCATCTGGTTTAGAAATGGAAGTAACATATCTAATTGATGATTATCTTCAACTTTAGTCAATCCAACTCCACCCCAACCATCAGTTGGTTTATAAACCATTCTTTTCCACTTTTTCATAATCTTTTCTAAACTTTTGCTATCATCTCTATGACAAAGATAAAACTCTGGAGTTGGAATATTATGTTGAGCTAATACAAATGCTGTTTGAAACTTATCTTCTGTTAATCTAAAAGCTTCATAACTGTTTATAGTTGGAATTACTCTATTTAATGCTTCATATAAAAATACTTGATATTGAGTCTGCTCTCCTGCATTGTAAGAGAAAAATAGATCTAACTTATCAACTTTTGTCTTAGTTGGAGTATGAACAATATGTCCCTTTTTTACAACAGCATCTCTTAAATTTATATCAGTTACACACTCAATATCTCTTTTCTTTAACTTTTTTACAAGCTTTTTTTCGATTTTATCACCACCACCATTTTGATACAACCAAATACCGACTCTTCTTTTCAAAACCACTCCTTTTTTTTATTTTTTTTTAGTATTATATAAAAATATAACATCTTTTAGGCATTATTTTAATGCCATTTTATCGAACTAAAATAATTATTAGTTTATAAAAAATTATAATAGGAAAAAAAATATGAACAATATCAATTATAGTAAATTATCAGAGTTAATTCAAGTAAATTCGTGGACAAAAAATAAAAAAGGGGTAGATTTAGCTCAAAAAATTTTTGAAAATTGGATGAGAGATTTAGGCTTTGAAGTTGAGATTTTTAAGCAAGAGAGTATAGGTAATCACTACTACTATAAATCAAGTCGAAATCATGGTAAAAGATTGCTTCTTTTAGGACATATGGATACAGTTTTCCCTCCAGATACATTTGAGGGTTTTAGAGAAGATGAAGAGTGGATATATGGACCAGGGGTTTGCGATATGAAAGGTGGCAATTTTGTGGCATTAGAAGCTCTAAGAAGAGTAAAGAAATTAAAGGGTGAAATCTCTAATATCGATATGTTAATAGTTAGCGATGAAGAGACAGGAAGTGACAATAGCAAATATATAACAGCCAAAGTTGCAAAAGATTATGACTACTGTTTAGTTTATGAAGCAGCAGGTAAAAATGGCGAAATAGTAATAGGTAGAAAAGGTGTTGGAACATTTTTTATAGATATAGAAGGTAAAGCAGCACATGCAGGAAACCACTATATAGATGGAATAGATGCTAATTTAGAGTTAGCTAAAAAGCTAGAAAAGTTAGTTGAACTTACAAATTTAGAGGAGGGAACAACACTAAATGTTGGTAAAATAGAGGGTGGAATTGGTGCAAATACAATCTCTCCTTATTCAAAACTTACATTTGAACTTAGATATACAAATACAGATGAGAGAGATAGAGTATTAAAAGAGATTGAAAAAGTAGTAAATACTAGCTATGTTAAAGGGACTAAATCAACTTTAAGTGGAGGAATCCAGCGAGATGTAATGCAACCAAATAGTAAGCAAAAAGAGTTTATAAATTTTATAGAAGAGGTAACTAATAGTAACTTAAAAACAGAGAGTAGAGGAGGGGTTAGCGATGCTAATATAGTAGCCTCTAGTGGTGTAGTAACATTAGATGGCTTTGGACCTTTTGGAGATGGTGACCACACAATAAAAGAAAGAGCCAATAAAAAAAGCTTAGAGAGTAGGGTAGAGTTATCTACTAAGATATTTTTAGCATTTGTTAAATAATGGCTTATTTTTAACACATACTATTAAAAAATTTTACAATAAAGTATATTTTTTGATTAAGATAGACCAATTTATGTTATCATTATAAAAGCTAACATAAAGGGGTTTTTTATGTATAAATATCTATTAATTATCTCTATTTTCCTATCTCAACTAATTTTTGCAATGAATTCAAAAGAACTTGCAATTTCCATTAATTTAGCTGGTAAACAGAGAATGCTTACTCAAAAGATGAGTAAAGAGGCATTTGAAATATTTTTAGGTTTAAATATAGATAGTGCCAAAAAGGGTTTAAAAGCCTCAAGAGACCTCTTTGATAAAACTCTAAATGGCTTAATAAAAGGAGATAAAAGCCTAAAATTAGTTGCAACAAAAGATAAAAATATTCAAGCCAAACTACAAGAGGTTAAAAAACTTTGGGAGCCATTTAAAAACCATATAGATAAAATCTATAAACTTAAAGCAACTCGAAAAGATTATAGATATATAAAAAATAATAATATAAAACTTTTAAAAACAATGAATGAAGCTGTATTTATGTATGCAAAATTGAATAAAAGCAATACAAAATTTAAGTTAGCAAATGATATAAATTTAGCAGGTCGCCAAAGAATGCTAACTCAAAAAATATCAAAAGATATATTACAATATATACTAAATTTAGATAAAAAAGAGTCAATTAAAGATTTGAAAAAAAGTATTAATTTATTTGATAAAACGCTAAAAGGCTTATATAATGGAGATAAAGAGCAAAACTTACATGGAACAAAACTACCAAAAATTGTTAATCAATTAAATATTGTAAAAAAAGAGTGGCAAGAGGCTAAGCCTTTAATAAAAGAACAACTAAATCCAAAAAATTTAGACAATCAGCAATTAACATTAAAGTTACTCAAAAAATTAAATAAAACAAAATATGAGATGAATAAAGCTGTTGTATATTATACACTATCTCTTAATAGACAAAAACAGTTAATGAAGTTAAACTCTATAATTAATGGCTTTATGACAAAAAAGGATAATGCAAAGCATTTAATCAATTTGGCTGGAAAACAAAGAATGTTAACTCAAAGAGTTAGTAAATTATCTATTGAGTGTGTTTATAATTTACGCCAAAATAGCTGCAAAAAGTTAGATAAATTTATCTCTTTATATAAAAAGACACTAATAGGTTTTAGAAAAGGAGATAGTAGTCTAAAATTAAAAGGGGTAAAAAATATAAACTCTATAACACAAATTTATAAATTAGAAGATATGTTAAAGCCATTTAAAAGTGCTGTTAAAAGTATTGAAAAGAGTAGAGGTAGAGATAAAAAGGCATTAAAATATATACTATCTCATAATGAAAAACTCTTAAAAGAGTCTAATAAGTTAGTAACAATTATGGTTAAAAATGGTTCTAAAAATGTAAGTTATATAGAAAAAGCACTACTTAAAATTGTAAATATTGCAGGACGAGAGAGAATGTTGACCCAAAAGATGACAAAAGAGTATCTTCAAAATTTACTACTAAAAGATAAAAAAGCTAAAGAGAAAATGAAAAAGACAATGAATCTTTTTGAAACTTCTTTAAATAACTTAATTAATGGTAGTAAAGAGCTTGGTTTACCAAAAGTAACTAATTTAAAGATTAAAAAACAGTTATTAAAAGTAAAATTGATATGGAGTAAGCTAAAACCACTATATAATAAAGAGTTATCAGGTAAACGATTAAATCTACTACTTAGAGCAAATCCAATTTTATTAAAAGAGATGAATAAAGCAGTCTATATGATAGATGAGTCAACAGATTATTAACTGAACATTATGCACTATAAGCATACCTAGGCATACTTATAGTGCGTAATGTCAGTTATTAATTATGGTGATAGTTTTACTTA
>CAYMGA010000127.1:0-3719 GCA_964389865.1 uncultured Nitratifractor sp. | reverse complement strand
GATTTAGCCACTCAAAACCATGCTCTTTAGCCTTAGCTCTTAACTCATCACCACTAGTTACCAAAACAGATTTAAATCCATAGTGAAAACCATCAAAATATTCATTCCAATGTTTAGCAAAGATTGCTTTGCCATCATACTCTCTTATCGCCTTTTGAGCCATCGAGTTCTCCTTTTTAAAGATTATGCAAGAATAATATCATCACATTTATTTAAAGCTAGATAGATAGCCAAAAGTTATTAAAATTATAATTATTTTGTGTATTTTAGAAACAAATCTACTTACACTCTTCTATACCATAGTATCTATATAAACTCTTTTCTCTCCTAGATATATTATTTTTACATCTCTTTATGTTACTATTTGCACTCTCTTCTATTTTATATATAGAGCTATCTATCAATCTATCACCTTTTGGTAAATATTTATATATGGGATAGTGTAAAATGATAATAAGTGTCTCTAAAAGTAGCACTAAAACAATTACTTTACAAACTAAAAAATAACTTTTACGAAATATACTTAACCTTACTTCTAAACTACTTTTAAAGATATTAACAACTAGTGGTATAGCCATGGTTAAGTATGGTGAAAAGTCTGTAATTTTTATATTTTGCCTCATAGATAAAATTACAGATATAATAAAAGCTACAATAGATATATACCATAAAATATCTTTTTTACCATTAATAGCCATTTTATAGAGAGAAAAAATAATAGCTAAAAACATTAATGGAGAAAAAATTGCACTATATATACCTACTAATTGTAATAAATGTCCTTTTGGTATGCCATCAACTCTATAGTAAGAGGCAAATATTGAAAGTAGTAATAGTAAAATAGAAAGACTCATTAATAAATACTCTTGTCTCCTATATGTATATAAAATAATTGCTATATATACAACAAAAGAAGCAGTATGTGTAAAAAAAAGTAACACTAAAGAGATTATTTGTAGAGTAAAAATACTTTTTTTATAAGAAAATATAAAAATAAGTGTTAATAGTATTGGTAAAGTTGCATAATTAACTAATATAAAAGATAAAAAAACACCTGGAGTTATTAAAAATATAAAAATTGATAAATTATAATAATAGCTATCTTTAAAGTAATCTTTTAAAATATTAACATATAGAAATAAACTTAATAGAGAAAATAGATAAAAAGGTAATCTTAATGCCCACACACTATTAGAAAACTTACTTATATATTGAACTATAAAAGATTCTATACTAAAATCTGTGCTATACAAAATATCTGCTTCAGAGTAACTAAATGGTGTAGTTACTAACAAAAGTAGTATTAAAAAGATATATATACCAATAAAGAAATATATACCTCTATTTGATATATTACACTCTTTCATAAACTTAAAGAGATAAAAAATTATCTAAAATTTTATGACCAAATTGGCTTTTTATAGATTCTGGATGGAACTGAACACCATAAATTGGCTTATCTTTTATTTGAATAGCCATAATTTCATTATCATCTTTACTTCTTGCAGTTATCTCTATACTATTTGGAATGCTCTCTTGTTCTACAACTAAAGAGTGATACCTTGTAGCAATAAACTCACTATCAACACCATTAAAAATAGGTGTATTTGCCTCTTGTTTTACTTCAGAAGTCTTCCCATGCATCATATTTTTTGCTCTAATAACTTTTGCACCAAAAGCTTGAGCTATACTTTGATGCCCTAAGCATACACCAAATAGAGGTATTTTATCACTAAACTCTCTAATAACATCTAAAGTTACTCCTGCATCATCTGGAGTTGATGGTCCAGGAGATAAAATTATCTTTTCTGGATTTAAAGCTTTTATTTCATCTATATCCATTTCATCATTTCTAATAACTTTTAAATCTGCTCCTAACTCTTTACAGTATTGAACAATATTATATGTAAAACTATCATAATTATCTATCATAAGAACCATTATATATCCTAAAATATTTATTTAAGAGTTATAAACATTAGCAATAATTTGCTAATGTTCCATTTTTTACTTGAAGATAACTCTCTTCTCCTACAAGTTGTTTAACAATCTCTAAAGCAAAACAAATTGCTGTAGCTGGACCTTGAGAAGTTATAACTTTATCTTCTACTACTACAATATCATCTACTCTATCTTCTGGACGAATCTGCTCCTCTACACTTGGGTAACATGTATATTTTTTACTCAATACTCCTGCTACATGCAAGGCATAAGGTGCTGCACACATTGCTGCTACCCATTTATTATCTTCTTTAAATTTCTTAATTACATCTTGTGCCATAGCATTTTCTGCCAATCTATTAGTTCCACCCCAACCTCCAGGGAGAACTACAATATCATACTCTTCTACTACAGCACTCTTTAATGGAATATCTGCTTCTACAGTTATACCATTAGCACCCAAAACTAAATTTGTTGCAAACTCTCCATCTAAATAGGCACTATTTACCTCAATACCACCTCTTCTTAAAATATCTATAATTGTAACTGCCTCTATCTCTTCAAAACCTTCTGCTAAAAGAACTAATGCACTTGCCATAATACTCTCCTTTTTATATATTTTTTCTTGGGTCATTTTCTTGATAGTGTTTCCAAATTAGTCTTCCACCACCTAAAATATGAAAATGTAAATGTTTAACCTCTTGACCACCATCACTACCTACATTTGTAATTAATCTATAACCATTCTCTACTAATCCCATCTTTTTTGCAACCTCTTGAATAAATGGTGTCATTTTACCCATAAGTTCAGCACTAATATCATTAAATGATTCTACATGCTCTTTGGGAATAACTAAAACATGTATAGGTGCTGCTGGATTAATATCGTGAAATGCTAAAAAGTTTTCATCTTCTAATATCTTATTACTTGGTATTTCACCATCTACGATTTTACAAAAAATACACATCTCAAACTCCATATAATTAAAATATAGTCATCATTATAGCATATTAAAGTGCTTTTAGATACAATTACGCCAATAAAAATTTTAAAGAGGTCAAATTGGAAGAGTTAAGTAAAAAGATTAAAAATTGTACCAATTTAGATGAACTAGAGTCAATAAGAGTTGAGATATTTGGTAAAAAGGGGATTTTAGCTGCTGAGTTTTCTAAGTTAAAAGATATTCCACCTGCAGAGAAAAAAGATTTTGCAAAGAGTTTAAATGATAAAAAAGTAACTCTTTTAGAGATTTTTGAAAATCATAAAGCTAACCTTGAAGCACAAGCATTAGAGGCTAAATTACAAAGTGAAGCTATTGATATATCTCTTTATGGATACGAGGTAAATAAAGGTGCTTTACACCCTGTTAAAGATACGATGGATAAAATTATAGATTACTTTGTATCTTTAAACTTTTCTGTAGAGAGTGGTCCATTAGTAGAGAACGATTTTAATAATTTCGAAGCTCTAAACCTACCTAAGAACCATCCTGCTAGAGAGATGCAAGATACTTTCTTTTTTGCAGATAAAAATCTACTAAGAACACATACTTCACCTGTGCAAATTAGAACAATGTTAAACAGCCAAATCCCTATTAGAATGATAGCCCCTGGTGCAGTATTTAGAAGAGATTACGACTTAACACATACACCAATGTTCCATCAGGTAGAGGGCTTAGTTGTAGATAAGAGTGGTGTTGTGTCATTTGCAAATTTAAAAGCAATTTTAACAGACTTTTTACACTATATGTTTGGAGATGTAGATGTAAGATTTAGAC
>CAYMGA010000126.1:0-3738 GCA_964389865.1 uncultured Nitratifractor sp. | reverse complement strand
CTAATTTTTTGTTAATTATATCAAAACTTAGAGTAAAAAAGTTGATTATAATCAATTTAATTATAATTTTTTAAAATATTTATTATTTCTTTTTCTTATTAATAGTAATTGTCATCTTACCATCTTTAATTTTATAATCTATCTTATTCTCATCTGCATCACTTGGAAGTGTAAAGCTTTGCATAAATGAGCTACTAGATAGACTTTTTACAACTCCAAAACTACTATTTGTATCTTTTTTAGCTGTCTTTTTAACACTTACACTAAGCATCCCATTTTTAGCTTCTACATTAGCTTTAATATCTCCCTCTCCAACATTTATTAACAACTCATAGTGGTCACCTTTGTCTTTTAAACCAGTACTAACCATTCCTCCACTACTCATTATCATAGGCATATGAGAGCTAGAGTTCATAGTTTTAAACATTATATCCATCTGCTTTTCCATCTGTCTCATTTGCTCTAATTGCATTTGAAAAATTTTATCCATTTGAGAAAATGGGTCGCCATTTGTAACCATACCATTTTGTGCAAAAATTAAAGTTGTTAATGCTACTAATCCTGTAATATATTTTTTCATCTTTTTACTCCTTTTTTATGAAATTATAATATATCGAGTGTAGAAAACTATGCAACTTAAGTTGCGTTTTAAATAGTAACCTAAAATTCAAATCTAATATAATATCAAGGGGTATAGGTGTAGAGGTGTGAAGGAGGTAGAGGTAATAAATCGATAATATGACATTACTCTCTATACGCCTCTTCTCCTTTACCCCTATACTCCTTTGAAAGTTATTTGTGTTTAATGTTTACTAGCTACTTAGTTGCTATTTTGTTACTAATATTTTCTATAATTATATTTACTAAAAGTGGAGGGAAAAATTGATAAATACACAAGAGGCAATAAGAAGTAAATATCCTAAAGTAAATTCAATACCAAAACCTATATCAAAATATCTATTTAATATTATAGAAAAAGTTATTCATCAAAATGATATAAACTATTTTTTAGAAGAGAATAAAAATTTAGGTCCATTCTCTTTTGTAGAGAGAGTTTTAGAGTATTTTGAATTCTCATATAAATTTAATAAAAAAGAGATAGAGAATATCCCTACTTCTGGAAAAGTAGTAATTATTGCAAACCACCCATTAGGGGCTTTAGATGCGATGTCTTTAATTGATTTGGTTCATAGTGTTAGAAATGATATAAAAGTAGTTGCTAATGATGTATTATCTAGTGTAGAACAGTTAAAACCTATTTTAATTGGTGTAGATAGTTTTGGCTCAAGCTTATCTAAAAATAGTGTAAAAGAGATACATAAAGCTTTAAATAATAATGAAGCTGTAATTATATTCCCATCTGGTGAAGTCTCTCGTGCTAGAACAAATGGTATTAAAGATGTAAAGTGGCATAAGGGTTTTTTGAAATTTGCTACAGATAATTGTGCACCTATACTTCCAATATATATTAAAGCAAAAAATTCTGCTCTATTTTATACACTCTCTTCTATTAATAAATCTATTTCTACATTTTTATTACCTCATGAGATGTTTAAACAAAAGAATGGCTCTTTAGAGTTTAGAATTGGAGAGATTATTCCATATAAAAATTACTCTAAAATAAAACTAGATACAAAAACAACAGTTAAACTATTTAGAAAACATTTATATAAAATTGCTAAAGGTAAAAAGGGTATATTTGAGACAGAAAAGTCTATTGCACACCCTGAAGATAGACAAAAGTTAAAAAAAGAGTTACTTAATACAAAACTTTTAGGTACAACTAACGATAATAAAAAGATATATCTGTATGAGTATGAAAAAGGTTCTGTAATCTTAAAAGAGATAGCAAGACTTAGAGAGTTAACTTTTAGAAAAGTAGAAGAAGGAACTGGAACAAAAAGAGATAAAGATAATTATGACTACTATTATAAACATATAATTCTTTGGGATGATAATGATTTAGAGATTGTAGGAGCATATAGAATTGGTGAGAGCAATTATATTCAACCACAATTTGGATTTAATGGGTTTTATACAAATTCTCTATTTAACTTTAAAGATGAGTTTAAAGAGTATCTATTTAACTCTATTGAATTAGGAAGAAGCTTTGTTCAACCAAAATATTGGGGAAGTAGAGCTTTAGATTATCTATGGCAAGGAATTGGAGCGTATTTATATAATAATCCAAATATAAAATATATGTTTGGTCCAGTAAGTTTAAGTAGTGGTATGCCAAAAGAGGCTTTAAATTTAATTGTTTACTACTATAATCTCTACTATAAGTGTAATAAAGAGTTAGTTATTCCTAAGAGAGCATTTAAAATTAGTAAGCAAGAAGAGATAGAACTTAGTAAACTATTTAGTGGAGAAAATGCTAGAGAGGATTTAATAACACTAAAGAGTAGATTAAGTTACTATAATACATCTATCCCAACTTTATATAAACAATATACTGAACTTTGCGAAGATGGAGGAGTTAAATTTTTAGATTTTAATATAGATAAAGATTTTAATGATTGTATAGATGGTTTTATAATGGTAGATATAGAAAAAATTAAACCTAAAAAAGCACAAAGATATATAAAAGGTATATAGTTGAAGTATAGAAGTATATTTGTATCAGATATTCATTTAGGAACTAAATTTTCTAAAGCAGAAGCTTTTTTAAAATTTATGAAAGAGAATGAGAGTCAAAACTTATATTTAGTAGGTGATATTATTGATGGCTGGGCAATAAAGAGAAAAATAAAATGGAAACAATCACACTCTGATGTTATACAAAAACTTTTAAGAAAAGCTAGAAAAGGAACAAATATATACTATATTCCAGGTAACCATGATGAATTTCTAAGAAGTTTTTTACCACTACTTTTAGGAGATAGAGTACATATTATAAATGATGCTACTTATATAGATTTAAATGGAAAAAGATACTATGTAACTCATGGAGACTTTTTTGATGCTATAACAATGACAAAAAAATGGTTAGCAATCTTGGGAGACTATGGATATGACTTAATTTTACACCTTAATGAACCAGTGCAATATATAAGAAAAAAACTAGGATATAAAAAACACTGGTCTCTATCTAAATATATAAAAGATAATGTCAAAAGTTCAGTTAGTTTTATAAATGATTATGAAAATGTATTAACAAGTTTTGCTAAACAAAAAGAGTATGATGGTGTAATATGTGGTCATATACATAAAGCAGAAATTAAAGATATAAATGGCATAAAATATCTAAATAGTGGCGATTGGGTAGAAAATTGCACAGCACTAGTAGAAACATTAAATGGAGAGTGGAAAATTATAGACTTTTTAAAATTAAATCACTGACCTTACTCACTCTTCCCTTAATTTTTGAAACATTATCCCAAATTATACAATAGAATTGCCAAAATTAGTGATAAGTAATAACATAAAATTAAAATCTAATATAATACCAAGGGATATAGGTATAGAGGTGTAAAGGAGTATGGATAATAAATAGATAATATGATGTTGCTTTCTCTGCATCTCTTCTCCTATACCCCTATACTCCTTTGTAGTTTATTTATGTTTAATTTTTACTATCTACTTAGTGCGTATATTGTGGGTATTTGCAAAAAATTTGAGCTTAACACAAAACCTAAGTTTATCAAAATATCATAAAAGCACCCAAACCGCTCCCCACCAAAATTTTATTAAAGGAAAGTTATGAAAAGAAAAATAAGTGATGGGGAGGGGTTTGAG
>CAYMGA010000125.1:0-3752 GCA_964389865.1 uncultured Nitratifractor sp. | reverse complement strand
GTATTAGGATTAGTGGTTAGTTTGAGACTTAAATAGTTAAAAGCTAAAAGCGTAAGGCTAAAAGCGTAAAGCTTTTTGCTTTCAGCTTTAAGCAATAATCTATTTCATTCTCAACACACAACACTTAACACATAGCACATAATTCTGAACACTTCATCAAAAATAAGCAAATAGTTATAAACTTTTAAGTATAATTCGCACTCAAAATTATTTTAAGGACATATTATGTTAGAAGGAATTGTTAGAGAGAGTATCGGTAAGAATAATGCTAAAAAACTTCGCCGAGATGGTTATCTAATAGCGAACATCTATGCTAATGGTGTAGAGAATGTTCACTGTGCATTTAAACATGGAGAATTTGTAAGAACTGTAAGAAATAAAGATAGTTTAGCTTTCCCAGTTAAAGTTGATGGTAAAGAGTATAATGTTGTTGTTCAAGAGTATCAATTACACCCAATTACAGGTTTAATTTTACATGTTGATTTAAGAGTTGCACTAGCAGATAGAGTAAGTGATTATTTAGTTCCTGTAGAGACAGTAGGAACTCCAAAGGGTCTTAAAAATAAAGGTGTTTTAGTAATTACTAAAAGAAGAATTAAAGTTAGAGGTAAAATCGAAGATATTCCTGCTAAATTTACTTTAGATGTAAGTGATTTAGATAGAGATGACTCTATATTAATTAGAGATATTGAAGCTCCTGCTAATACAAAATTAATGGATAGACCACATGTTTCTGTTTGTGGTGTAATTAAAGCTAGATAAGAGATGAAGCTTATAGTCGGTTTGGGCAATCCCGGCCCGACATACCAATCTACACGCCATAATATTGGATTTATGGTAATTGATAAACTTATAGAAGAACTTAACCCCAATAATATTACTAAAAAATCATTTGAAGGTGAACTTTATAAATCTAAAGATTTACTACTTTTAAAACCAACTACTTTTATGAATTTATCTGGAAAGAGTGTTCAATCAGTATCACACTTTTTTAAGATTGATTTAGATAATATTTTAGTAATCCATGATGATATAGACTTAAGCTTTGGAGCATTAAAGATTAAAAAAGGTGGTGGTCATGGTGGACATAATGGATTAAGAAGCATTGACTCTTTATTAGGAAAAGAGTATAATCGATTACGCCTTGGAGTTGATAAACCATCAAGAAAAGAGATGGTTGCAAACTATGTATTAGGTAAATTTAATAGTGATGAACAAAAATTATTAGATAATTTTATAGAGTATGCTTCTAATGTTGCAAGTAAATGGCAAAATAAACCATTAAATGAGCTAAAAAGTTTATACTCTAAAAAAGATAGTAGTTATTTAAAATAAGGTATTTTATGAGTAGAGCTTTTTTTTATATTTTTAAACTTTACATTAAAAATTTTTTTATTACTCTATTTGCAATAGTTTTTATTATATCTCTAATTGATTTTGTCCAGCATATCAATAGCATACAAGGTATGAATAGAGCTTTTTTATACTTTTATTATACAGCTAGTAATACTGCAACGATTATATATCCTATTTCACTTGTCTTTGCTGCTGTTATGACACTATCATCTCTGCTATTTAAAAATCATTTAGTTGCTTTATCATCTTTTGGATATAAGAAAAGAACTATAATAATGCCTATTATTTTAGGTTCTATATTAATATATTTCGCATTTATTGGATTAAACTTTACAAAATTTGCATACTCTGGCGATAAAGCAGAATCTATTTTAAAAGATATTCCAACATTTAATAATGTAGATAATATATTTTTTAAATATAATAATAGTTTTGTATCTGCAAAAAAACTAGATGTAGCAAATAAAGAGTTAAAAGATGTAATTTTATACTATATAAACAATAATAGATTACAATATTTAATGGGATTTAAGAGTGCTAAATTTAAAAATGGATATTGGTTAGCTAAAAATATTACTAAAAAAAGTATAATATATAAAGATAATATGCCACAAGGATATAAAACTACAAAATTAGATAGTAGTAAAATATTAGATGGATACTACCCAAAAGTTTTTAGATTACTCTATGAAGGTAAAAGAATGAGTATTCAAGATGGATTTAGAGCTATAAAATTGTTAGATAAACAAGAGATAGATAGCTCTAAAATAAAAGCTACACTTTATGAGAGACTGATTATGCCTCTATTTGCTCCATTTTTAATACTACTTATTGCAACACTTACACCTTTACATAAAAGATTTTTTAGTAAATCTAAATATTTTTTCTATACACTTGGTGGCACTTTAATTGTGTGGAGTTTGCTATATAGTGCAAATATGTTGAGTAAAAATGGCTCTTTAAATGCAATATTTGGACAACCATTAGTTGTATTAATAGTTGCTATTATATCTATTATTGTATATTTTTACGAAAGAGATAGAATTTAAGTTAATTCTTTAGATTAATCTTTAGGTTAATATTAAATCTTTTTGGGTAAAATCTTTCAAAAATGATAATAGAGGTTTATGATGTCTATAGATTTCAAAAAAGTAGCAAATGAGTATGGGACTCCTGTTTATGTGTATGATTTTAATTATATGAAAGAGCAATATAAAAAATTAAAATCTGCATTTGAGGGTTCAAAATCTTTAATTACTTATGCAGTAAAAGCAAATTCAAACTTAAGTGTTATTTCAAACTTTGCTAAAGAAGGTAGTGGTGCAGATTGTGTTAGTATTGGTGAAGTCAAAAGAGCTTTAATGGCTGGTGTTGAACCTTACAAAATTATATTTTCTGGTGTTGGTAAAAGTTATGATGAGATAAAAGAGGCTCTCGAGCTTAAGATTTTAATGATAAATACAGAGAGTGAAGCAGAGTTACATTTAGTAGAAGAGGTAGCAAAAGAGTTAGGTATAGAGGCTAGAATATCAATTAGAGTAAATCCAAATGTTGACCCTAAAACTCATCCATATATATCTACTGGATTACACGAAAATAAGTTTGGTGTAGATATAGATATGGCAAAAAGAATGTATATTTATGCAAAAAATTCAGATAATCTTGACCCTGTTGGAATACATTTTCATATAGGTAGTCAATTAACTACATTAGAGCCAATTTCTGAAGCAGCAAATATTATTGCAGATTTAGTTAAATCTCTTAAAGCTATTAATGTAGATATTAAGTTTTTTGATGTTGGTGGAGGACTTGGCATTCAATATAGTGATGAAAAGTTAATTAATCCACAAGATTATGCAGATGCAATTAAAAATGCAATTAAAGGTTTAGATGTAACTATTATATGTGAACCTGGAAGATATTTGACAGCAAATGGTGGATATTTAATTACAAAAGTTCTTTATGAAAAGATTAATGGTAACAAAAGATTTACTATTGTAGATGCAGCAATGAATGATTTACTTAGACCATCTTTATATAATGCGTATCATAAAATCGATTTAGTAGAATCAAAAGAGGGAGAAGAGACACCAACAGATATTGTAGGACCAATTTGTGAGAGTGGAGATTTTTTAGCTAAAGATATTATGTTACCAGAGCTTAAGAGAGGAGATTTATTAGTTATAAATAGTGCTGGAGCTTATGGATTTACAATGGCTAGTAACTATAATACAAGAGGAAAAGTTGCAGAAGTTGCCTATGAAGATGGGGAGTTTAGATTAATTAGACGAAGAGAGAGTTTTGAAGATTTAATAGAGCAAGAGAGGTTATATTTAAATAACTAATAATATAAAAATGGGTATAGCTGTAAAGATAAGAAGTAGATAATATTATTT
>CAYMGA010000124.1:0-3760 GCA_964389865.1 uncultured Nitratifractor sp. | reverse complement strand
GATAGTTTTTAAAAACTTCAAATAGATAACCCTCTGGCAAAAAAGTTTCAAAATAGGGTGTAATCTCTTGTGATATATAAAACTTTTGAGTATTTGGTAAAGATAAAGATATAGAATTTTTTATATTAAAGTCTAAATACTCCAATACGAACTCATTATTTTTTTTTAGAGTAGCAACTTTTTTATTTTTGTGTAAAATATCTATCAAAGTAAAACCTTTTGTATATTATAATTTACATTATATAATAAAATATTAATTTTGTAAAGTAATTTATACATATATTTGATATTATTTTAATAAAAATAGAGAGTTATAATGAGAATATATAGCCAAAGATTAGAGTTAATAAAGCCAGAGTTGAAGCATTTTGAGAGGCTTTATGAGATATGTTTTAGTGATGCTGAAGTTATGGAGTATGTGGGTAGTAAGTTTTCTAAAAGTGCAGCAAAAGAGTTTTATGTAAAATATTTTTTAGAGTTGCAAGAGTTTGAAGTTTTGGTTTTAAAGAAAAATCAAGAGATTATTGGGTATGGTGGTGTTTGTGAATTTGAATTTAAAGAGTTTAGTGGCTTAGAGCTTGGGTATGTTTTGGGTAGTAAGTATTGGGGTTTTGGGTATGCAACAGAGATTGCAAAGGCTCAGCTTGATTTTATTTTAGATTTAGGGAAAATGGCTTTTGCAACTGCACATCCAAATAATATTGGCTCTAAAAAGATTTTAGAAAAGATTGGGATGAAGATAGTTGATAGTGAAGTTGAGATTGAGGATAGGGGGTTGAGAGATGTTTACAAATTTTAGAGATGAAGTAAGAGCTTTTTATAAGCCATTTTATGATGATGGAGATGAGGCACACAAGATTGACCATGCTGACTTAGTTTGTGATTTGGCTTTGAGGTTGAATGAAGGTTATGATGGGAAGTTGGTTATTTTAGCTTCTTATATTCATGATATTTTTAATGCAACTGATAGGAAAAATCATCATAAGTTAGCTTATGAGTATGTTTTAAGGGCTGAAGATAAATTTTTAAAAGAGTTAGAAAAGCAAGAGTTAGAGCTTGTAGCCTATGCAGTATTGCAACACAGAGGTAGTTTTAAAGGTGAGTTTTTTTCTCTTCTATCAGAAATTATTAGTGGGGCAGATAGGGGGCTTAGCAACTTAGAAGAGGTAATTATTAGAAGTTATAAATATAATAATGGCGATACAAAAGAGGTTTTAGCCCATATTAAAGATAAGTATGCCACAGGTGGTTATGGAAATTATCCTCCACTTATTCAAAAAAAATTTGCTAAAGAGTTGGCAGAGTTTAAGAAGCAGTGTGATGAATTAACATTAGAAGATGTTATTAAAGTGTGCCAAAAAATTTAGTTAATATAATAGCTTGTTAAATAGTTAGTTGTTTTTATCTTCTTTTATGATAACTGGAATAGCACTATCTATAGACTTAATATGTAAATCTCTTTGAGGAAAAGGTATTTCAATATTGTGCTCATATAGTGTATCATATATAAGTATTAAAAATCTAGATTGGGTTCGTTTGGGATATAGTGTCTCCTCACCTTTTATCCAGACAAATAACTCAAAATCTACACTACTACTATTCATATTTGTCATTATAACTCTTGTTTTTCTATATTTATCTTGGTATATATCTCTAAAAGTGCTATTTTTAACAGCATTTAATATAATATCCACTACTTTATGAACATCTGTGCCATAGGCAACTCCAAATGGAATTTTAAATCTTCTTATTCTATCATTCATTGTCCAATTTATTACTTGACTCTCTATAAGGTCTTTATTTGGAATAATAACATCAATATTATCATTTGTTGTAATTGTGGTTGAACGCATACTAATATCTAATACTCTACCTCTTAAATCATCATCTAATTGGATATAATCTCCTATTTTAATACTTCTTTCAAACATTAGAATAATACCAGATATAAAGTTTGATACAATATTTTGTAAACCAAAACCAATACCTACAGATAAAGCACCAGCAACAATTGCTAAAGATGATAAATTTACTCCTAAAATTTTTAATGATATAAAAAATGCTACTAAAATTATAAGATAATAACCAAGATTAGCTAAAAGTGTTTTTGAAGAGTTTGAAAGTTTATCGCTTATAGATTTTATACTTTTTTTATATAAAGAACCAGCTAAAAAGCTAATGATAAAGAAAATTAGAGCTAGTGTAAGTTTTAAAGTGCTTATTGGTGTATTATTAATATTAAAAAGTGGTTCATTTATTTTTTGAAAAAAAAGAGATATTGTATTTTTTAACTCTTGAGTAGTTGCACCTTTTATTAACTCTACATTGCCAAGTATCTTTTTTTCCATATCTCTTAAAAGTTTATTAATTGTAGTCACAACTTCATCTTCATAGATTTTGTGAGATAAATTTATAATATTTTTTTGCATATTAAATAGTTTAGTTGTTTTTTTAAGTTGTAAGTATTTGCTAAATAGTAAGAAAGAGTCTATTATCTTATTTTGAATGAGTTTATCTTTTTTTTCTAATAATTTATTAACTTCATTTTTTACTACATTTGCATCTTGATTTTTATTTAGTAAATTTAATTGTTCTATATTAATATTATATTTTTGTATAGTTATTTTAATGTTAGAAAGTTTATTATCTATACTTTTTATATTATTATTTAACTTTATATCATCTATTTTTATATTATTAATATTATCTATCATAATCATTTTAGCTTTATTAATTGTGTTGTTATAGATTTTTAATTTTTGATTATAAAGCTCTAGCCCTTTAGTATAAAATGTTAATTGTAGTTGCAGTGTTAATAAATTTTTATCCTTTGAAGTAGCTTTTGATATCTCTTTTTTAGTAATATCTCTTTTAGTTTGTAAAATTTTGATTTTATTTTTTATTTCAGCACTTTTTTTTGACCATTTAATATATTTAATAAATAAATTTTTATATTCATTTTCTGATTTTATATAACTATTTAATTTAAAAGCTTCTATTTTTTTCTTTTTTAAATCTATAATTTGTTGTATTAAAGCCTTTTTTATTGCATCTTCATTTGTTAAATTTGACTCTTTAGAAATAGTGCTTAATAAATTTTTAAAGTAACTACTATTTGCATCTATAATTGTTTTATTTATATCTGCACTAAAGATAAAAGATGTAAAAAGTAATAATATAAATAAGTTTTTCATATAACTCTTTTTTCATCATTTTATCATATAAGATATATTTTTAGACTGAATATAAATAAGCTAAAATTAAAATCTAATATAATATCAAGGGGTATAGGTGTAGAGGTGTGAAGGAGTAGAGATAGTAAACCGATAATATAATGCTACTTTCTCTACACCTCTTCTCCTTTACTCCCTATACTCCTTTGAAGAAATTTATTTGTGTTTAATTTTTACTATCTATTTAGAGTGTAAGGTAAGTTACTAAAAAACTCTATTTTTTACTTATATCATTAATAGTTTTATCTAATATATCTACAAAATTTTTAGCTTTTTTTGCAATATTATCTAATAAAGATTTTGTCTTATTTAAATCTACTTCTATCTTTTCATCTTTAACTTTAATACCTACATTTTCTAAATTGATATTACCAGAAGATAAATCTTCGGCTTTTTTTTCGATACTTTTTTGTAAATTTTCAAAGAACTCTTTTGTTTGGTTTGTATCTATCTCTAGTTTTCCATCTTCTAGTTTTATTCCTAAGAGTTCTAGTAAATTCTCTTCTTTAGAAGAATCTTTTGTTTGT
>CAYMGA010000123.1:0-3806 GCA_964389865.1 uncultured Nitratifractor sp. | reverse complement strand
TAATACTCTTTATAGTTCTTTTAAGAGTATTATAGCATAATTTAATAAAGCAAAGCATAAAAGGGGTCAGTGCTTGAAAAGTTGAATTTTTATAGATAATATTCCAACCTAACCAAATAAACCAAGAACAAGAAACCAATTGCTAATCTTCAAGACTACTATCGATTAAGATAAACCTCATAAAGCTATAGTTATAATTCTTCGATTTATATATTTGGAGTAGAGTGTTTTGATTCAAGCAAAGTTATATGAGCATATAAAGAGTAAAAAAGTAGCAAAAATTTTAATTGTTGGTGATGACAAAGAGGCAAAAGAGGCTGAAGTTGTATATAAATATTTAGATAAAAGAGTCTTTACTCTACCCGATATTAGGTTAATAGTTGGAGATGATACAAGAAGTTATCAAGAGGATATTGCAAAAGCTTTTGAAGCACTATATAACTTTAATTTATATAAAAGTTCAACTCTTATTGCTCCGTTTAGAACTTTAACTTTAATGCTTCCTAAAGAGGAGTATTTAGGTAGATTTAAATTAGAATTTGGCTCTTTAGTCAATTTAGATGAGTTAAAAGATAAGCTGTATAATTGGGGTTATAATTTTGTAGATGTAGTTAGTGCCAAAGGAGAGGTCTCTTTTAGAGGTGATATTATAGATATTTTTCCAATAAATAGAGATAGTGCTGTAAGAATTTCTCTATTTGATAATGAGATAGAGGAGATTAGAGAGTTTGATATATCTACTCAAAAAAGGGCAAAAGATGAGCTTGATTTTATAGAGGTAAATTCTGCATTTTTAGCCCTTGATAAAGATAACTATCAAAAACTTTTAAAAAGTGTAGAGAGTAGCCAATATAGTGCATTTGTAAAGGATATTGCATCTTTAGGACTTTGGCATTTAGATGATTTTGGAATTAATTATTTAAAAGAGTTTGAATCTATTTTAGCTAGAGAGTCACTTCTTCAAGAGATAGAGGAGTATTATAATTTAAATAGTGAATTTAATTTAGAAATTACAAAGAGTAGTTTCCCGATAAAAGCTCTAAAAGAGGCAAAGGAGTTTAAAGATTTAGAAGTTGTAAATATAAATGCTTTTATAGAGGCAAATTTAGATAAAAAGATAACAATTTTAGCAAAAAATGAGACTACAATTCGCTCTAGCACTCTACCACACTTAGAGAAACTCAATATTAAATATATTGATGGAATTCTTAATATAGGCTCTTTAAATGAGTTGATTTTATCTATAAACAAAGAGAAGAAAAAGAGAAGAGTTAAAAAACCAACACTTATTTTAGATGAGATAAAAGTTGGCGAGTATGTAGTGCATGAAGATTATGGAGTTGGAGTATTTAAAGGAATTGAAAAGAGAGAAGTTTTAGGCAGATTTAGGGATTTTGTTGCTATCGAGTATCAAAATGAAGATATGCTCTATATTCCTGTTGAAAATTTAGAAGTTATAGATAGATATGTAGCTTCTAGTGGCTCTTTACCAACTTTAGATAAGCTTGGAAAAGCCTCTTTTGCAAAATTAAAGAGTAAAGTAAAAGAGAAGCTATTTGCAATTGCTAGAGAGTTAATGGAGTTAAATGCAAAAAGATTACTTAAAGAGGGGATAAAAATTGTAATAGATAATAACTTACAAAATCTATTTTTAAAAGATGCAGGATTTACACATACAAATGACCAATTAAAAGCTATAGAAGATATTTTAGATGAACTTAGTAGTGGGCGAATTATGGATAGATTACTTAGTGCTGATGTTGGTTTTGGAAAAACAGAAGTAGCTATGAATGCAATTTTTGCAGTTGCTAAAAATGGTTACCAAAGTGCAATGGTAGCACCAACAACTCTTCTTGCTTCTCAACACTACAAAAGTTTAAAAGAGCGTTTAGAAAAGTGGGATATAAAAGTAGCAAAAATAGATAGATTTACAACTGCAAAATCTAAAAAAGCTATTATAGATGGATTACAAGATGGCTCTATTGATGTAGTTGTAGGAACTCATGCACTACTAAATGCAAAGTTTAAAAATTTAGCACTTGTAATCATAGATGAAGAGCATAAATTTGGAGTAAAACAAAAAGAGTCACTTAAAGCATTAACAATAAATACACACCTTTTATCAATGTCGGCAACACCAATTCCGAGGTCTCTTAATATGGCACTATCTCAAATAAAGACATTTAGTGAAATATTTACACCACCAACAACAAGAGTAGGTATTAGAACCTTTGTTAAAGATTTTGATATAAAAGCCGTTAAAGAGGCAATTAATAGAGAGCTTCGTCGTGGTGGGCAAGTATTTTATGTATATAACTCAATAGCTGCAATCGAAGATAAAAAGAGGCAAATATTAGAAGCTATGCCAAATTTAAGAGTAACTATATTACACTCTAAAATACCACCAGCTACTACAGAAAAAGAGATGTTAAAGTTTGAAAATGGAGAGTATGATATGTTAATTTCTACCTCTATTGTTGAATCTGGAATACATTTGCCAAATGTCAATACAATGATAGTAGATGGTGCACAAAATTTTGGAATTGCAGATTTGCATCAACTTAGAGGAAGAGTAGGAAGAGGTGGTAAAGAGGGGTATTGCTACTATTTAGTTGATAATAAAGAGAAACTTAATGATAATGCAAAACGACGACTCTTAGCATTAGAGAGCCATAGTGATTTAGGAAGTGGTGCAGTTTTAGCAATGCATGATTTAGAGATAAGAGGTGGTGGTAATTTAATTGGAGAGGCTCAAAGTGGGCATATTAAACAAATTGGTTATTCGCTTTATTTAAAGATGTTAGAAGATGCAATAAGAGTTCTTAGTGGCAAAGTAGAAGATAACAAAGATAGTGTAGATATGAAACTTAGTGTAGATGCCTATTTAAGTGATGAATTAATTAGTGAAGATAGATTAAGATTGGAGTTATATAGAAGATTATCACAAGCTAATACAACTCAAGAGGTTTATGAAATAGAAGAAGAGATAGTAGATAGATTTGGCTCATTAGATAAATTAACTAAGCAATTTATAGATTTAATGGTAATTAAAGTTTTAGCAAAACAAAATGGTATTAAAAAGGTCTCTAGTTATGAACAAAGGATATTTATAGAGTATTTTGAAGAGACAAAAGATAGAGTTATTTTACAAGCTAATAGTAAAGATAGCGATGATATTATTGCTAAAACACTCCAATTTTTAAAAAATCACTAATTTGCCACTAAATTATGATAGACTTTCATAAGGAGTTGATTATGAAATATTTTAAAAATCTAGTTGCAATATTTGCAATAATATCTGTTTTAGTTGGATGTAGTGGTGGAGATGATATTATACAAGGTTCACTTGATGGTTTAACTAATAATTTAACTGATGGTATGGATAATAAATATACTACTTTAAGTCCTATTGAAATTACTATCCCAGATAATGGTGTAGTAACTTTAATGTTACATGTTAGTAAATCTAAAACTATAAAAAAATTAACAGTAGCTACTTATGCTAAACACCCTAAAATTAGTGATTTGAATATATATCTTCTTAGTCCATCTGGCACTTCTGTTACTCTAATGGAGGCTCAAGGAGGTGATAATAAATTAAAAGGTGTAATAGGCTTTAGAGATGATGCTCTAAAAAGTGTAGATGAATTTAGAGAAGATGTAATTGTATATAAACCAAAAGAACCTTTAGAGAGTTTTAAAGGAGAAAATAGTAGTGGAGAGTGGAAACTATTTATAGAAGATACAAAATCTGGAAATAGTGGCACAACTACAGGTTTTTCGCTTTGGTTTGATTTTGATTAATG
>CAYMGA010000122.1:0-3861 GCA_964389865.1 uncultured Nitratifractor sp. | reverse complement strand
ATTTTTCTTATTTCATTCTTATTGCCTTCTATAGAGGTTGTTTAGTTATATATGCACCAAAGCCTTTAAATGAGCCAGAGAGAGAGGCTTTACCACCTTTTTCTTCTAATTCATATTGAATCATTATGCCAGTAACTTCCCAATCTTGAGGTGATAGTCCAAAATCTTGCCCTGCAACTGATGCTGGTGGATTTTCTTTTAACTCATTTAATACAGCCAAAAGGTTATTATACGATATATTTACTCTAAAGAAATCTGGCCATACACCATCATCGCTTGTAGTTTTACCAGCTTCGTTAAAAAACTCTTTAATAGGTTTGGATGCAGGAGATTTTGTTGACCACCATGAATCATCATCTATAACTGTAGCTACATGTACCATATTAGTTGTTGGGTCATACTTTATACCAGCTTTCTCTTTAATCCAAGCATCTCCCACTGCATATATACCAATTACAAAATTTAATCTCTTACCATTTACTCTATTTCTAAGCATCAATCCATATGCTACACTAGCACCCTCATTATTGCTATAATTAAAGTATAGTGGTTGGTCAAAGTGAGCTTGTAACATTAAGTTACCTGTTTTATCTGAATTCCAAGGTCTTATATGTGAATTTGTAGAGATTTGATAAGAGAATGTGCTTTGGATACCTGCATAAACTAAATCTAACTCTGGAGCATCATATAAATTAACTGTTGTTCCAGCTGCAATCTCTCCATTTACACATTTTGATTGGGCTACTGTTCCACCAGCATCTGTTTGAGACATTGCACTTCCTGCAATAAAATTGTTTGCTCCACTTCTTGCATCTAAACCTGTAAATTTAGCATGATTAGCATATGCTGAGCCATCAGAGTTTCTAACATACTCTGAAATTGGATTTGTATATCTAACATCCCAATATGGCTTTAGAGTTCCTATTGGATAACTCATTAAATTACTTGTAGCTCTATAAAAATTACTACTAGCATCAGTTGGGGTTTCAAAATATACATATTTCACAGAGTGATTAGCATTACAATTTGGAGATATTATAACTCTTTTGGGATCATTTTCTGATTGAAAAGTCTCTGTAAAGGGTTTTGGACCTCTTTTGACTTTACCAACATACTCTTTATATTTATGTAAAATTTTATCTTTTAATTTATCAACTTGGTCACATCCTGACATTGTAAAAATAGATGCAATTGCAATAGTAATTAATCCTATTTTCATATTTTTATACTCCTTTTTAATTTATCTAACTCTTTTTAAAATTATTTTATAGCTTGATAAAAGCCTATTAGCAACTCTTTGAGCTATTATAAAATATAACCTCTTATCTATTTTATATAAAGCGTCTTCATAGTCAATAAAAGAACCACCTTTGATTCTAGCTTTATATTTTATCTCATCTAAATAATAGGTTTTTTTATAGTTTCTAAATAGTGCAAATTTTACTACTACTTTTACCTGTTTTGTAACTTGGTAGTAATCTCTGTTTCGCTTTAATAGATGCTCTTTTTTTAACTTTAAAATACTCTCTTTAACAGATGCAATTAATTTAATATTTGGATTATAACTAATTTTAAATTTACCAGAAGGATTTAAAGTATTGCGAAGTCCCTCTCTAAAACTTCGTCGTTTTATAAAATTTAATCTTTTACCTTTTAGTTGATATATATCAAAACTAATTACACTAATTTTTTCTTTATCTTCTTGGCTAAATAGAGAAAAACTACTACTCTTTGACTCTATTTTTTGTGGCTCGTCAACAGCTTCTCCTCCTCGATTTTTATCTACTACTATTAATAAAATAGCAAATAAAATAGCAGATATTAAAATAACTACTTTCAAAATTCCCCCTACCTATTACGCCACTTACTATACTCTTTTGGTATTAAAAAATCTTCTATTTCTATTGGACAATCATACTCTTTATAATTATACCCAATTTCAAATAGTTTATCTAGTGCTTTTAATTGAATTTTGCTTAATTGCACAGATTCATTGGATGCATACATATCTAAATATCTCTTTAACATTTTATCTTCTATTCTAACAAGACTATTTTTTACTAAAAGATTACTTAGCTCCTCTTTTCTATCATTTGCAACTTTTACACCCTCTATTAAAATATCTTCTATCTCTATTGCACGATTTAGTGGTAAACTTCTTCGTATTGCCATTCCACCAAGTGGTAGTGGAAGCTCCTCTTTTGCTAACTCTTGCCACCAATCCCAAAGCTCTAACTCTACCTCTAAAGAGCTATCAAAATCTAAAATAGATTCATGAATTAAAACCCCTGCATCTACCTCGCCACTAACTACAGCTTTTTCTATATCTAAAAAGTTCATATACTTTATTCTTGCATTTGGATATTTTAATCTAATCAACATAGCATTTGTCGTATTTTTACCAGATAGTGCAAGTTTTAAATTATCTCTAAGCCTTTTACCCTTTTTCTTAATTAACTTTGGTCCATAACCACTACCAAAACTAACAGCTGTTCTTAAAAGTGCATAATCATCTCTAATTTTTGGATACAAAGCAAAACTAATTGCAGTAACTGGATATGTTCCCTTTATTGCCTCTACATTAAGGGTTTCTATATCCAAAGCTATATTTTTAAATTCATAATCTTTTGTATCAATCCAGCCAAACTTAATTGCATAATACATAAATATATCATCAGCATCTGGTGAGTGTGCAATATCTATCTTCATAAATCCTACTTTATTTTTTGCATATTTTAACATTAATTTATAAAAATTTATAGTTGCAACTTTTTTGCAACAATTGTTACTTATAATAAATTTATAAATTAATCCAAAAGGAGGAGAAAATGAAATTAGTATATAAAAGATTATCACAAAGTGTTATTTTAGCATTAGGAGCTTCTTTTATAGTTGCATGTGGTGGTGGAGGTAGTTCGACCGATACAAATACAACTGCTGATACAACTATAACACATAATGGTGTAGAGTATAAAACAGTTACTTCGCCAACAACAAGTAGAGTTTGGCTAGATAGAAACTTAGGAGCCGCTAGAGTGTGTGAATCAGAAGATGATGTAGCTTGTTATGGAGATTACTACCAATGGGGAAGAGGTGCTGATGGACATGAAGATAGTGTAAGTCCAACTTATGCTACTCAATCTAATAGTATAAGTGTTGGAAATAATAAATTTATTATGGGACATACTGACTGGTTAAAAAATGGTGTGGATGATAGTGGAGTTTTAAGAAGTGAAAAATGGAGTCGAACAGATGGAAACTCTGTATGTCCAAAAGGTTTTAGAGTACCTACAAAATCTGAATTAGATAATGAATTTACTAGCAATAGTATTCATAAGGCATCTGATGCTTTTAATAGCTTTCTTAAACTTCCAACAAATGGGCTTAGAGATAAACAAAATGGAAACTTAATAATTGGTGTAAATGCAGGAGCAATATGGACTAATACCCCATTTGGCAACAATACACATACATCATATATGTATATATATAACTTAAACTCTAAAGGTGCATTACCAAGAGCAAGAGCATATGGTGTTGCTATAAGATGTATTAAAGAGTAAAGTTTATTTGCAAAATATAGAAATCTATTTTATTGCAACTTTTTTGCAACAATTGTTACTTATAATAAATTTATAAATTAATCCAAAAGGAGGAGAAAATGAAATTAGTATATAAAAGATTATCACAAAGTGTTATTTTAGCATTAGGAGCTTCTTTTATAGTTGCATGTGGTGGTGGAGGTAGTTCGACCGATACAAATACAACTGCTGATACAACTATAACACATAATGGTGTAGAGTATAAAACAGTTACTTCGCCAACAACAAGTAGAGTTTGGCTAGATAGAAACTTAGGAGC
>CAYMGA010000121.1:0-3886 GCA_964389865.1 uncultured Nitratifractor sp. | reverse complement strand
AATTTGAAGAGTTTAATTTTCACCCAGATTTAATTAAGGGTGTACGAATTGCAGGTTTTAAAGAGCCTAGTCCAATTCAAGAAGAAGCAATTCCTCTAGTTTTAGATGGAATAGATTTAGTAGCACAAGCACATACTGGGACTGGAAAGACAGCAGCATTTGGTTTGCCAATTTTAGAACAAATTGCAAATAAAGAGATAGAAAAGGCTCTTATTATTACGCCAACAAGAGAACTTGCAAGTCAAGTTAGTGATGAGTTATACTATTTAGGTAGATTTGCAGGGATTCGAACATTAGCTGTTTATGGTGGTGTTGGTTATGGCAGACAAATTGCACTAATTAATAAAGGTGTTCAAATTGTTGTTGCAACTCCTGGGCGTCTTAGAGACCTTTATCAAAAAGGTAAAATAGATAGTTTTAATCCAGAAATTGTTGTATTAGACGAAGCAGATGAGATGCTTGATATGGGGTTTTTAGAAGTTGTTAAAGAGATTTTTGACTATATTCCCCAAAATCGCCAAACTTTGCTCTTTTCTGCAACTATGCCAGAGCCTATTAAGGACTTAGCAGAGAATATTTTATACAATCCAGAGTATATATCTGTAGTTAGCGAAGAAGATAGCACAACAAATAATAAGATAGAACAAGCTTACTATGTAATAGATGAGTCTCAAAGAGATGATGCCTTAGTAACTCTATTAGAGCAAGAAAATTTTAATAAAGCTCTTGTTTTTTGTAGAATGAAAAAAGAGGTAGATAGAGTTACAGAACATTTAAAAGCTCTTGGATTTAGTGTTGAAGGCTTACATGGAGATATTGAGCAACTTGATAGAGACTCTATTGTAAAGTCTTACAGGAGAGGTAATTTAGATATTTTAGTAGCTACTGATGTAGCAGCAAGAGGCTTGGATATTAAAGATGTTACTCATGTATTTAATTATCATATACCATTTGACCCACAAAGTTATGTTCATAGAATTGGAAGAACCGGTCGTGCAGGTAAAAATGGTTTAGCAATTACTCTTGTGACAACCCAAGAGTTTAGAGAGTTAAAAAGAATACAAAAAGAGGTTGGAGCTTCTATGGAACTAGCTGTTTTATTACAAGAGAGTGATAGTTTAAATAGTGAAGATATTATCTCTTTTAAAAGTAATTTATTGACTTTAGAGACTCATAAAAATATAGATGAAATTTTAGAAGTTTTTAAAGATGTAGATAGAGAAATTTTATTACAAAAACTTTTAACTTATGTTTTATCAAAAGAGAAATTTGGTTCAGAAAAAATTATAGGTTATAATGAAAATGATGTAAACAGTTTATATAATAAATTCATACAAGATGAAAAAGCTACCAAACGAAAAAAAGCTAAAAGAAATTAGTAAAAAAACTTTACTTAAAGTTTAATCAAGTAAAACTATTTTAAAATTTAGGCAATTTATCTAAAAAGGTTTTAAAATGGTAAACTTGCTTGATGAGAGTATAAAGTTTATGATACTTGGAATGGGTATTGTATTTTTACTTTTAATTCTTATTGTTCTACTTACAAAACTACAATCAATAATTGTAACAAAATATTTTCCTGATAAAATAGAGAGTAACTCTTTGCCAAATAATAATATTAAAGATGATGAATTGGCTGCTGTTATATCAGCAGCAATAGCTAAATATGAGGAGTAGCGAATATGGCTAAAAAATATATTGATGTAATGGATACAACATTTAGAGATGGCTTTCAATCTGTATTTGGTGGTAGAGTTCTAATGGATGACTTTTTACCAGCAGTTGAGTTTGCAAGTAGTATTGGAATTAATCACTTTGAATTTGGAGGTGGAGCTAGGTTTCAATCTCTATTTTTCTATCTACAAGAGAATGCTTTTGATATGATGCAAAGGTTTCGTGTAGCAGCAGGAGCTGAAGCTAATTTGCAAGTTTTAGCTCGTGGTATAAATACTGTAATGTTAGATACTGCAAGTGAAGAGATGATAAAACTTTTTGTAAAACTATTTGCAAAATATGAGACAACAACAGTTAGAAACTTTGATGCTTTAAATGATATGCGAAATCTACAAATTAGTGCAGATGAAATTGTAAATAATGGTATGATGCACGAAGTTACTGTAACTTTAATGGATCTGCCACCAGGATGCACGGGTGCTCATGATGTTAAGTTTTATAGAGATAAAGTTATAGAGATTTTAGATTTAGGCATACCATTTGATTCTATTGTATTTAAAGATGCTAGTGGAACATCAAATCCTGCTAAAATTTATCAAGTAATAAGAATGGCAAGAGAGCTTTTAGGTGATGAGACACATATTAGACTACATACTCATGAAACAGCAGGCATAAGCGTAGCCGCATATTTAGCTGCACTAGAAGCTGGTGTAGATGGTATAGATTTAGCTATCTCTCCAGTAAGTGGTGGAACAAGTCAGCCAGATATGCTTACAATGCTACATGCAACTAAGACAATGGGCTATAATTTAGGCGATTTAGAGTTATCTAAAGTATTAGAGTATGAGAGATTTTTAAAAAATCAATTAAAAGATTACTTTATTCCACCAGAGGCAACAGCTGTAAATCCATTAATTCCATTTGCTCCAATGCCTGGTGGTGCTTTAACTGCAAATACACAAATGATGAGAGATAGTGGAAACTTAGATAAGTTTGATGAGGTAATAGAAGCAATGACAGAGGTTGTGCAAAAGGGTGGATATGGGACATCTGTTACTCCAGTATCTCAATTTTATTGGCAACAAGCTTATGCAAATGTAATGTTTGGTAAATGGGAGAAGATAACTAAAGGTTATGGGAAAATGGTATTAGGATATTTTGGTAAAACTCCAGTTGTTCCAGACCCTAAAATTGTAGAACTTGCAAGTAAACAGTTAAATTTAGAGCCAACCTTTAAAAATCCTGTAGAGATTGCAAATGAAGATAAAACAAAATCTATCGCTTATTGGAAAGAGATATTAGAAAAAGAGGGAATTGAAGCAAGTGAAGAGAATATCTTTATAGCTGCAGCTTGTAAAGATAAAGGTATTGCATTTTTAAAGGGTGAATCTCCACTTATGGTTAGGAAAAAAGAGGAACAAGCTAAAATAAAAAAAGATGAAATTACAAAATCAGATAAAAAGCCTCAAGAATATACAGTAGTCGTAAATGGTAAAAGTTATAGTGTTCAAGTTGCTAAAGGAACTCAAGCAATAGAGTCTATTAAAGAGGTATCACCTGAAAGTAGTAATTCTTCTAAAACTACTAGTGGTAGTATTAAAGTTACATCTCAAACTTCTGGACAAGTATTTAAGATAGTAAAAAGTGTTGGTGATAGTGTAGAAGCTGGTGAAACTATAATGATACTTGAAGCTATGAAGATGGAGGTAGAGGTAGCACCTTTAGAATCAGGAGTTATAAAAAGTATAGAAGTAAGTGAAGGTAGTAGTGTAGTAGATGGTCAAATATTAGCTACTTTGGAGTAAATGATGAAATATTTTAAATTATATATCCTATTTATATTCTTTTTATTTGCACCAATTGCATTATCAGCTCAAAATAGTAATGAAGTAAAAGATAGTGTAAAAAGTGAAATAAAAATAGATTTTGAATCTAAAAGTGTATTGCAATTAGTTAAAGATTTTTATAAAACTACAGGTATTTATGCTATTTTAAACCCTAAAGATGAGATAAAATCAGATGGCAAAGTATATAGCAAATTTCATCAAAGTTGGGGTAGGGTAATAATGTTTATTATAGTCTTTATTCTATTCTATCTAGCAATTGCAAAGAACTTTGAGCCACTTTTACTTTTGCCAATAGCTTTTGGTGGTTTATTAGCCAATATTCCCGTTGCAAATATGACTGGCGATGATGGAATGCTAGGAATTAT
>CAYMGA010000120.1:0-3905 GCA_964389865.1 uncultured Nitratifractor sp. | reverse complement strand
ACTCTTTAATTTATGAAGAGTTTGATTTAATAGAGAGTTTAATGATAGAGCATAAGAAGCTAAAAGATGTAGTAAAGAGTTTTATTAGAGAATTAAACTCTCTATATCAAATAGCTTAGTTAAAGGCAATCAACTTCCCAAAAAAAGTCTATCCACTCTTTTGCCTCTTTTAAGGCAAAATCGGCTTTTAAGATGGCACTTGTTTTATAAAATATTGTTGCTGTTTTAAACTCTGTATTTGGATATTTAACCTTTAGCAACTTTATAATCTCTCTCATTGTTTCGCCACTATCTATAATATCATCAATTATCAAAACCCTCTTGGCATCATCTAAGCTTGGGACATTAAATATATCGAAAGTATCAAGCTTCTCTTCGCCATTATAGTGAATTGAGTTTAATGTGTATAGTCTTCTTGTATCTAAAGCATTTGCCATAAAATGCCCAAGAGTCAAACCACCCCTTGCAATTGCAAGGTAGGTATCGGCATTATAAGGTTTTGTTAATTCAACCAACTCTTTTACATCATCTTTAAATTCATCATAACTATAGTAGTATTTTTTCAAATTTTATCCTTTATTTTTAAGTAGTAACCTGAAATTAAAATCTAATATAATATTAAGGAGTATAGGGCTAAAGGAGAAGAGGTGTATAGGGAGTAGGTATTATATTATTAATCTTTATCTCTACTCCTTCACACCTCTACACCTATACTCCTTTGAAATTTATTTGTGTTTAATTTTAATATATCTAAACAATTAATTTAGCAATATTATAACCTATAAAGCTCATAATCCAAGCTGTTGATGTTGTAAAGATAAATAGGTATGCTAAATACTTCCATCCACCTGCCTCTTTTGCAAATACCATACTTGCTGCAAAGCAAGGTAGGTAGAGCATTACAAAGATAATAAATGATATTGCAACAGGCAAGGTTAACTCTTTTTTAAGAATCTCTTTTAAGCTTTTGCTATTTTCATCTGTTTCGCCCATTGAGTATAACACACCTAATGTTGAGACAACAACCTCTTTTGCTGCAAGTCCAGCCTCTAAGGCTACACTTAATCTCCAATCAAACCCTAATGGTGCAAAGAATGGCTCTGTGGCTTTACCAATTTCTCCTAAATAGCTCTGCTCTAAAAGTTTTTGATTAAGCTCATTTTCAAGTGCTACTTTTTTCTCTTTATTGGAAGTTTGCTCTATTTTTGCATTGTAACTTTTTATTATAGTTTCATTTTTAGGATAGCTTGATGCAAACCAAATTAACACAGATGCCAAAAGGATAAATGTTCCAGCCTTCTTAAGATAGCTTTTTGCATTTGAGTAAACTGTATGCCAAATAAGTCCAAAACTTGGTAATCTATACTTTGGCATCTCCATTACAAAAGGCTCATCTTCGCCTTTAAAGACTAAAACTCTAAGTAATTTTGCCATAATTAACCCAAAAATTGCACCACTAATATATATTAAAAATAGAGCATTTCCTGCTACTTGTTCACTAAAAAATGCCCCTGTAAATAGCACATAAATAGGAAGCCTTGCACCACAACTCATAAAGCCAATAATAAATAGCGTAATTAGCCTATCTTTTTCGCTCTTAAGAGTTCTTGCTGCCATATACGCTGGAACTGAGCATCCAAAGCCAGTTACTAGAGGTATAAAACTTTTACCATGAAGTCCAAATTTATGAAAAAATCCATCAAGTAAAAAGGCAACACGGCTCATATATCCTGTTGTCTCAAGAAGAGCAATACCAATATACAAAATTACAATATTTGGCAAGAATAACAACACTGCCCCCACACCACCAATTATACCATCTACAATAAGACTTCGAATTTCATCATTGCTAATATATGAGCCTATAAAATCGCCAAATGCCCCAATAGCTTGGTCTATATAATCCATAGGGATATTGCCAAACTCAAATGTAGCTTGAAAAAGTAGCCACATAAATAACAAAAATATTGGCAAACCAAAGATTTTATGCACCAAAATAGAGTCTATCTTTTGGGTAAGAGTTAAGCTTTTTGGTTGCTCTTTTTGTTTTACTACTTCTAAAACAATACCCCTTGCAATTGCATTATGCTCGATTGCCTTAATTTCATTAATATCTTGGGTTTGTGTGTGGGTATAGATATGATTTAGCGAATCTTGCAAAATAGGGTAAAGCTCTACCATAATAGGATTTTCGTGAATATCTTTGTAAATCTTTTCATTTTTAAACAGTAAGGCAATGGCAACTTCACGATTTGTTAAATCTTGATACTTAAAACCTCTATTATTTAAAAACTTCTCTATCTTGATAATCTCTTCTTCTATATAATCGCTATAAATTAATTTATTGGCTACTCTTGGATTATCTGAAACTTCGTGTACTCTGTCTAATAGCTCATCAATACCCTCTTTGTTTTTGGCAGAGACTAATATCACATCTACACCTAAAATTTCCGATAATTGCTCTACATCTATATCTATTCCATCTTTTCTTGCTTCATCAGCCATATTTAGGGCAATTACTACTCTTTTATTAAGCTCTAAAAGTTCACAAGTTAGTAGTAAATTTCTCTCCAAATTTGTGCTATCTACAACATTTAAGATAACATCATAATTTTCATTTAATAAGAACTCTTTTGTAACCTTCTCTTCTTGTGAAAATGCTTCAAGCGAGTAAGTTCCAGGTAAATCTATTAAATCAAATTTGTGACAGTGGTGTTCAAAACATACCTCTAAAGAATCAACAGTAACACCACTAAAGTTACCAACTTTACCTCTTTTAGTGCCACTTAGAGCATTTATTAACATAGATTTACCAACATTTGGTTGCCCAGCCATTACAACCCTGATTGCCCCAAGTCCTGTTGGTTTTTCACTATTTTCAAATGTGCAATGCTTTTGCCCTCTATTTCGTTTTCGTTTTCCAATATTTGAATCGTTACAACTACCACAAGCCATTAAATTACCTCTACTTCTATCTGTTTTGCTTCTGTGCTTCTAAGCGCTACAAGGGTATTGCCTACCTTTACCTCTATTGTAGATTTACTAATAGAACAATCTACAACTTCAACTTCAGCACCTCTAATTATTCCAAGAGAAAAGAGTCTTTGTTTTAAATTATTATTAGAATGAAGTTTTAAAATTTTAACTTTTTCACCTTTTTTAACATCTAAAAGAGTCATTTATCTACCTCAATTATTTAAATTTCAGTAATGATAACAATTATCATTTTAAATAAACCTTAAACTATCTTAATTATTTGCTATTTTTGTTATAATTTTATATGATAAAAAATAGACAAGCCATTTATATCTCTTTTGTTATATTAATTTTAATTGCCTCAGCAGTTATTTGGCACTATATTAAGCCTATATCAGTTGTTATTCAAGCAGGACACGAAGGAAGAACTATTGGTAATACAGGCTCTCATTTAGGTAGAATAAAAGAGGTAGATTGGAATATATTAGTAGCTAACGAAGTTGCTAAAAAACTAAAATCTTGGGGTATATCTGTTGTTCGTGTTGGTGCAGACCCAAAACCAATGAAAGCAAAAATTGCAGTTGCTATACACTTTGATGGCTCAAGTAGTGTTTGTAAATCAGGCGCTAGTATAGGTTATAAGGATAATGTATCTAAAACATTAGCAAAGAGATGGGAGAAGATATATAGACCATATTTCCCATTTAATTGGCAACAAAATAATTTTACTAAAAATTTAAAAGATTACTATGCATATAAAATAATAGATGCAAAAAAGTTTATAGTTTTAGAATTAGGTGAGATAAGTTGTAAAAAACAGGTTAAATGGCTAAAACCAAGACTTAAAATAATAGCCCACTTAATAGCTGCAACAATTGCTAAAGAGTTCGGATACGACCCATATATTAAACTTAAATGATTGTAGTGTT
>CAYMGA010000119.1:0-3949 GCA_964389865.1 uncultured Nitratifractor sp. | reverse complement strand
TGCAACTAGCACAGTAACTATGGGAGTTGTTGCTAGTATGTTTGGTAAAAGGTCTTTATTTATCTATGTTGGAGTGATTGCAATATTAAGTATAATCTTTGGTGCTTTATTAGATAATTTGTTACCAAATTTAAATATTGTAAATATTGCAAATTCAATAGAAAATATAACTACTTTAGATATTATAAGCACAATAATATTCTTTTTATTAACAATATACTATATTTTAAAAGGCTAGAGAGTGAGACTTTTATTAATTTTATTACCACTATTTATATTTGCAAATGAGCTTAAAAACTCTACCTCTCCATATCTTCTGCAGCATAAAGATAATCCTGTAAATTGGATGGAGTGGAGCAATAGAGCATTTAAAAAGGCAAAAAAAGAGAATAAATTTATATTTTTATCAATTGGGTATAGCACTTGTCATTGGTGTCATGTAATGGCAAGAGAATCTTTTGAAGATAAAGAGGTAGCAAAGGTATTAAATAAAAATTTTATATCTATTAAAGTAGATAGAGAGCGAAGAGTAGATTTAGATAGATACTATCAAAAGCAGTTTAATATAGTAAATGGTAGAGGTGGTGGTTGGCCATTAACGGTAATTATGCTACCAAATAAAAAGCCAATATTTTTTGGAACATATTTACCAAAAGATGCTCTTTTAGATATATTAAATCAAATTACGCACTCTAGTAAAGATAAGTTAAATAGAGTAGCTAACTCTATACAAAAGGCTTTAAAGATATATGATAGTGCAAAAATTCCATCTGTTAAATTATCTAAAAATTTAATTAAAAGAGCACTTTTTAGTTATAAAAAGAGTTTTGATAAAGTAAATGGAGGCTTTGGTAATAGCCCAAAATTTCCACAAGCTTCTACTTTAGAGACACTTTTAAATATATATAAAATTACAAAAGACAAAGATGCGTTAAATATTGTAACAAAGAGTTTAAACTCAATGGCAAAAGGTGGAATATATGACCAAATAGATGGTGGTTTTTTTAGATATAGTGTAGATAGTAAATGGCAAATTCCACACTTTGAAAAGATGTTATATACAAATGCAGAGCTTATATCTTTATATGCTAAGGCTTATGAAGTTACTAAATCAAAACTTTATAAAAGAGTTGTAAAAGAGAGTATTGAGAATATAGAGCAAAGATTTTTAAAAGATGGAGTATATTATAGTGCAAGTAATGCAGATAGTTTAAACGAAGATAAAGAGGAGCAAGAGGGGTATTATTTTGTTTTTGATTATCAAGAGGCATTAGATTTTTTACTTAAAAATGGTATATCTAAAAGTAGAGCTAAAGAGGCACTTAAAGCTTTTGGAATAGAGCCTATGGGTAATTTTGAAGGTGGTGATTATAGTAATCCACGAGTAGTTGGTGATATATTAAAGTATCAAAAAGCAAGAGAATTATTAAAAAAGTTAAGAGCTAGAAGAGAGTATCCATTTATAGATAAAAAGATAAATACAGCTTGGAATGCTCTATATATTAAAGCACTTTTTGATGCTACAAAAGTTGATAAAAGATATTTAAAGTTAGCTCAAAATAGATTACATAGTTTACTTAATCTATTATACAAAGATAATGTTTTATATCATCAAACTCTTTTACCTCACAAACCAACTCAAAAAGCCCTATTAGAAGATTATGCATTTTTAGCAGATACCCTATTTAGTGCATATCAAAATACTTTAGATGAAAAATATAATCACTTATTTAGAGAAATTGTTAAAAAAAGTGTAAAACTATTTTATAAAAATGACAATTGGTATGTAAACAATAATTCAGATATAAAAGTAAAAGCTGACTATGAAGATAGTGGATATAAAAGTGCAGTATCTAAAATCTTAGAGAGTATCTTAAAAGATGTAGCTATTAATGGAGATTATAATCTCTTAAATATAGCAAAAAAATCTATAAATAATGCAAATATATATCTTAAAAATGGAGCTATCTTTTATCCAACACTCTTAAATGTAAAATTGATGCAAGATTATGGTTTATACATAATTAAAGCAAAAAAATCTACTCTTATTAATTTAAAAAATATAATATATCCATACATATATAAAGAAGTAAAAGATTATCAGAATATACAAATTTGTGGATTAAGTAGCTGTTTTATTAGTGCAAAAAGTGTAAATAAAGCTTTAAAACAATTAGTCAATTTAATTGATAAAAATCTCAATTAAGTTCTTTAGGTTTATATTTATTTATAGAATCTCCATTTACTAAGAGTTCTATATTTAAATTTTTATCTCTATTTGAATAATAGTTCTCTAAAACACTCTTTTTACACTCTAATAGATTTTTCTTTTTATTCTTTTCATCTATTGCATATTTTGCAATATCTAATGTAATTTTTGTATATGTACTTATATAATTTTGTCTATTTTTAAGTAATTTTTCTATCTCTTCTTTATTAAGTTTAATATTAGATTTAAAATATTCTGAAATATCAATTTTTTCACTCTTATTGTCTAATTTAGGTTTAATAGATAGTTTAATACTATTAATATCTTGAATTTTATTATTTACTTTAGTGCTTTCTAACTCTAAATAAAAATATTCTCCTTTTAAGTTTTTAGAACTATTAATTGTTTTAATTATACTATCTCTCCAAAAACTCATTGTTGCAGTGCCACAAATTAAGATATTATGTAAACATTTACTATCTATAATAGTATCTAATTTCTGTAACATTTTAGATATATTTGGCTCATATCCAACAATATAAAAATAGTTTTTAGCACCTTGCATATACTTTATAATATCTTCTAATTTTAAACCATTTTTTAAATGTAAGTTAGTATCTTTTTTATCTATTTCGAAATAATTGTTATGAGCATTAAACTTTGCTACTATAAAATTAATCTCTGGCATATAATTTTCTTTAATACTCTTTGGTATAGTTATTTTATAATTTTCTAACTCTTCTTCAAAAAATATTTTTGATTGCTTAGCAATAGCTTTACCATAAGTTCTATTATATAGGATAATTACATTGGTCTTTTCTAACATAAAGGTGCAATTTCTATTACTACATACTCGATTGTGCAATTTAGATAGTAAAAAATGCATAGCACTTCTTGCTTCATCATAATCTGGAGGGAATACTCTAATAATATTGTTATCTTTATCTACAATATTACCTATCTCTTGAGTCGTTGAAGTAAGCGTTCCTATAATTTTTATATTATCTTTGTGATACTGACTTAACTCTTCTCTAGCTTCTATAGCTTTTGTAAAAATTGAACTAACAGTAGCAATTATGATGTAGCTTTTATAGTTAATATGAAATGAATCAAAAAAACTCTTTATACTCTCTTTATTTTTCTCATCTTTAGATACAAAATAAAATGATACCTCCTCTTCAATCTTATGCTCATTAATATAATCTTGATAAGCTATAAGTTGGCTAATAATAGATTGATAATTCTCTTGATTAATATCATTTAATAATACTATAATTTTATATCTTTTTTTAATAAGAGGTATTAGGTGTTTCTCTATAGAGTGCTTAAAAGGTATATCTTCTGACATATTTTCTATTTTATCTATAACTTTATTTGCAGGTATTAAGTTTCTATTAGTAAGATATATTATAAAAGCTATAAATAAGGATATAACAATAATGATAGATGTTATAAAATCATTAAGTGTTACAAAATTAGAAAATACTCCTTTATTATTATAAAATATAATAAAAAGAATAAGTATGATAAATGTCCAAATAAAAGCAGTAATCCCACCTACTGCTTTCTCCTCTTTAGCTTTTGTTAAAAACTCCTCTAAAATTTTAATTTTATCTTTCATATTATGTTCCCCTTTAGTAGTTACAAACCCCCTAAATAGAACTATTCTATCATAAAAATATTAAACTCTAAAAGATTTAATTAAATAGAACATTTGAAAAGATATAGTTATCTAATCAA
>CAYMGA010000118.1:0-4021 GCA_964389865.1 uncultured Nitratifractor sp. | reverse complement strand
TTTGGTTAACATAATATATATTATCTATAAAACATTATTTTTTTATAACTTTTATAGATTCTTTGAGAATCTATAATTTTAGGTTAAACAAGACCTAATTCAGCAAAATACTCTTTAATCTTTTCTGAAATAGATGCTAAATCTGCATAAAGCTCTGGCATTGCTTTATCTTCTGCATACCACTCTTCTATAATTTTATAAGAGTTGCTTTTTTCCTCTTCACTTAAGTTTAACTTTTCAATATGCTCTTTAACTTGTTCTAATTTTAATTGTTTATCACTCATAATTACTATCCTTTAATAAATTTGCTTCGAATAAAAACTGTGATGGTTTATACTCTTGTTTTTTTATTCTATCATATTTAGAGTAAGAAAGAAATAGATTACTCTTTGCTCTTGTTACTGCGACATAAAAAAGTCTTCTCTCTTCATCAATTCCACCATTTTGACTCATAAGTTTTCTATTTGGAAAACGATTGTCTGCTAAATCTACAATATACACATCTTCAAATTCTAAACCTTTAGAGGCATGAACTGTTAGTAAATTAACGCCCTCACCTTCGCTCAACTCTCCACCTCCTAAAATCATAGCATTTAAAAACCTACTTAAATTATTATAAGGTTTAGCTAATTGAGCTAAAAGCTTAGCTTTATATACTATTCGTTTTTTTGCTTCCTCTTTTTTATTTGAATCTATCTCTCCACTTTTTAATTTTCCTCTTTGAGTTGATAAATAATCAACTATAAATCCATAAAGATTAGAGTTTAAAACTCTATTTATAATAGTATATGGATTTTTTTTATTACTTATATCTTTTAATAAATTATAAAAATTTTCAAAAAATTGTAGTGATTCTTTCTCTATTTTAGATATTTTTATTATGGGATGATTTAATATATCTTTTCCAAAGCCCATAAATGCAAACCTAGATGCTAAACCAATTTCACTACAATCATCAAATAAACCTAATTGTCTATTATTAACCTTATTTAATTTCGGTAAATCTGTTACCTCTGGCTTTAAGACACCTTTAATTAAATTGCCTTCTCCAAAGTGAGTTAAAGATAAAAACATATCTTTTGCAAGAGCAGCACCTACTCCTTTTGCATACTCAAAAATATGAATAAATGCCATTAAATCTTTAGGATTATTTAAAATAGATAAAATATCCAAAATAAACTTTATCTCTTTAGCATCAAAAAAGCTAGTGCCACCTTTTCTTTTGCAAGGAATACCTATCTCTCTTAAAGATGCTTCTATACCATCTGCACTAGAGTTATTTCTAAATATAATAGCAATATCTTCATAGGAAGTTGGACTACTTTTAATAGTTTGTGCTATTGATTGATATTGTTCAAATAGTGTATCGTATATAAGCAATTTAGGAGGTTTGCACTCCCCTACTTTACCCACTTTTAGCTCTTTTGGATAGATTCTTTTATTTTTACTAATTACCATATTTGCTAACTTTAAAATTGGTTCACAAGAGCGATAATTTATAGAAAGTGTATATACTTTAGCACCAATATATCTATCTGCAAAAGTAGATATATTTTCTATATTAGCCCCATTAAATGCATATATGCTCTGGTCATAATCACCTACACAAAATAGAGACTTTGGATTTAAAGTATTTATTAACTCCTCTTGTAGCGTATTTGTATCTTGATACTCATCTACTAATACTTCATCAAAAATAATTGGATTTTCTTTTATACTTTTTATTGCTAATATTAATAAATCATTAAAAGATGCAAAACCATACTCACTCTTTGCACTCTCAAATTCATCTATAATATCTTGATATATATCTAAAAGTGCCTCATGCTCACTATACTTTTCTCTCATCCATTCACTAAATTCATTTAATGTTGAGTTTTGATATAGTGAGTATAGTTCATAAAGATATGTTGCAGAAAACTCTTTTGTATTTAAACTTAATCTATGAAACTCTCTCTTTTCATAAATACTTCTAAAAAGTGTTTTTAATTCACCTGTCTGCTTTAGGGTTAAATTAGGTTTTCTTTTTCTTAGCCATCTGTATGATACTGCATGAAATGTTCCAGCCTCTATTTTATCAATAATATCTGCTGGAAAATATCTTTTTAATCTAGCAACCATCTCAGCCGCCGCTTTATTAGTAAAAGTTAATAATAAGATTTTATCGGCATCTACTCCATTATTTAGAAGGTAGGCAATCCTACCTACAATTGTAGATGTTTTACCAGTTCCTGCACTTGCAATAATTAAATTTTTACCACTTGGTGCTTTAGCAGCACTTAACTGCTGCTTATTTAACTGGCTAAGAGGCATTAACTATTTTTGCCAATTATATAGTAAGTATTTTTATTTTCAACTTTTTTAAGTTCTACTTTATATTTTTTAGCCCAAGAGTCAATTAATTTATTAAACTCTTCAATTTCAAAATCAACTTTAGAGTTACACTTTAACTTTAAATATGGATTACTATTTGATATTGCAACAGTAGCATCAACTTTTTTAAGTTCATCTTTTAAGTTAAAAATATGATTTGCAAAATCAAAAAAATCTTTAGTATTATCTACAACTATCTCTAACTGTTTTTTAGTTGAATCATTAACTGGATAATTTAATTGAACTAATAAATTCTCTATATCTGCCTTAATACTCATGTTACTCCTTAAATTAAAAATTTATTTTGTTTAAAAAAAGACTATGAAAAAGCCTTTTGTAAAATTGTAGCAAAAAAAAATTATAAATTGTGTATTTTAATAATATTAAATCCATTTTATAGGGCTATTTTAAGATAATTTAGCCAAAAGAATACGGTAGTGTTTTAAGTTTTGAAAAGCTTTTTCGTAACGCCATCTTAATACAAATTCTATAATTTCATTCTTAAATTTAAGTTCTAAAGTTTCTGCTTTTCCAAAGTATCCAAGTGATATATTTTTTGCTTTCTTTTTACCATTTTTATCGGGTTCATATGTTATTGCAATTATTTGCACATATTTACCCTCTCTAATCTCTCCAAAATCTTCATCTTTTAGCCCTATTCCACTTATATTCATAGCTTTATACATAAAAATTTTACTTAAATCGGGAGCTTTTTTTGCAATTTCTAATTTTTCATAAAGTTCAAGCATACGATTTAAATTACTAATTCTAACAGGGTCACTATCATCATTTAATTCTATAGCTTCTGATAAATCTGAAGGGATAGAGCTTAATGATTCTGTAGAAGAAATATTACTTGTAATATTTTCATCTTCTATAGTTTCAACTTCAATAGTAAAGAGTTCATCTACAATTTTTGTATCTTTTTGCTTAAGTTTTCGCTTGAGTCTTTCATTAACACTCTTAAGCCTATCTATACTAACGCCCATAAACCCTCCAGATAAACATATAAAAAAACAGTATATAGCCCTATTTTATATAATAAATATTAAAAATCAATATTCTTTTAACACAATATCAAATTTTTAATTAAATATATCTAAAAATATCAATTCCTTAATTAGTTAATATAAAAATAATATTTATTAATTTGATTAAAGCATTATCTAAAAGATATTTGATAAAATACAAGCTTATTAATTTTTATTAAGGTAAAACATGGATTATTTAGAAATAGAAGGTGGATATAAACTAAATGGTAATATAAATATCAGTGGAGCAAAAAACTCAGCTTTGGCAATTATAGCAGCTACAATTTTAAGTGATAAAAAAGTTGTTTTAAAAAATTTACCAAATGTAGTTGATATAAGAACTATGTTAAAACTTTTAACAATGCTTGGAGCAAAAGTTGAACATAAAAATACAGAAGCAGTTATTGATTGTTCAACTATTAACTCTACAAAAGCAGTTTATGAAATTGTAGCTCAAATGAGAGCATCTATTTTAGTATTAGGACCTTTACTTAGTAGATTTAAAGAGTGTTCTGTTAGTTTACCAGGAGGATGTGCAATTGGGCAAAGACCAATCGATTTACATATTAAAGCAGTAGAGGCTCTTGGTGCAACAGTTGAGCTAAAAGAGGGTTATG
>CAYMGA010000117.1:0-4034 GCA_964389865.1 uncultured Nitratifractor sp. | reverse complement strand
CATCAAATGTAATATCTGCATAAGCAATATCGCTAATAATATAAAATCTCTCTCTCTTTGCAATATCAACCAATCTTTTGTAAAAGTCTAAAGTTACAGTAGCAGTTGTTGGATTGTGAGGGAAGTTTACAACCAAATATTTTGGCTTTGGAACTGTATCTTTCAAGGCATACTCTAAATCTGCAATAAATTTATCTTCATCAACAGCAAATGTCTGCTCATCGTAAGTTAGCTTCATCTTTTGCACATTCCCACCAGCCAAAACAAAAGCATAAGAGTGAATAGGATAAGTAGGATCAGGCACAATTGCAACATCTCCAGGATTTGTAATTGCTTGAACCAAATGCACATACCCCTCTTTAGAACCCATAGTTGCAACAGCCTCTGTTTCGGGGTTCAGCACAACTTCATACTTTTTTAAATACCAATTACAAATTGCAAGTCTTAGCTTGTAAATTCCCTTACTTGCACTATATCCGTGAGTATGAGGCTTTTTGGCAGACTCAATTAACTTATTTATAGTTGGCTCAAATGCAGGTCCATCGGGGTTTCCCATAGAAAAATCTATCACATCAGCCCCAGCACGCCGTTCTGCCATTTTTAAATCATTTACAACAGCAAAAACATACTTTGGCAATCTATCTATCTTATTAAATCTTATCTCATCAAACATAAATTAATTCTATCCTTCCCTTACCAAGCTCTATTTTTTGTAACTTTTTTATACTCTTTTTTTGTAATAATTTTTATCTCATCTTCTGTAATTAATAGATAAACTCTACCTCTTTTTGAAAAGCTTTTATTAATACCATTATCTGTCTCAATTGTAAATTTATTATGTCCTGTAACAATTGCCACTCTTTTTCCATCTAACTTATATTTATAAGGAGTTTTAGCTAAAACTTTTACAACTCTCTTTTTTGTATCTAAATTATAAATTCCAAGCCAAATAGATTTAGCTCTATTTTTTATTGTAAACTCACCTATTTTATTTAAATCTGTTTCTAATGTATTATTAGTATCCTTAGTAACTACTGTATTATTTAACTCACTACTTAAATTAGATTCAGCAATAGTACTATTATTTTTATTTGAACTATTACTCAAGCTAGTTCTATTCTCTTCTAACAAAGATTCAACGCTCTCTTTTATTTTTGTTGTATTATTAGAAGAACTCTCTATTGCACTACTACTAACTATATTAGTTTCTCTTTTTTTCTCTTCTATATTATTAGATACAACACTACTGTTATCATTTAATTTTGTTTTATTTTCTTCATTGCTAGATATTATATTAAACTTATTTGTTGTTCTATTTTTTTCTATACTCTCTTGAGTTTTAGAGCTCTTTTTAACACTACTAAGAGTATTACTACTATTTACATCAACTACAATTTTCTTATTTTTCTTCTCTTGCTTTTTGGGAGTAGTATTATGTTCAACTACTCCAATTAAAGATTTAGCACTATTTATACTATCATTAAATAAACCAACATTTGAACTACTCGTGCTATTATTATCTTTTTGATTAAAAGAGAAAAAGTAAAACCAAATTGCATATGCTACTAAAGCTATTGCCAAAATAGTTAAAATATTTGCAAAAACTTTTCCAGTGCCTCCACCAACACTTTCTGCATCCACTAAATCTATTGGTCTATTGGGAGACTCTCTTTTATGTGTAGCATAAAACTCTTTTGCCTCTTGCTTAATATCACTTAAATCTACATTAAAATCTCTCTCTATAATCCTTAAAAAGCCATCTACTTTAGCTCTTTGCAAACTATCCCAATCTTTATTTAATAGTTTTTCTAAAGCTTCAACTGAGATATTGGTCTTTTGAGATATTGTATTTATCGAATATTCACTTGTTAAATCATTTAATGGCATAACTCATCCTATGTAAAAAAATTGCTGCTGCTGCACTAACATTTAAAGAGTCAAACTCTCTTTCCATCTCTATTTTATATATATTATCTAATTTGAGCTTAGCTCTCTTAGATATACCCTTATCCTCACTACCTAAAACTAAAACTCTTTTCTCTTCAAATGTCGCATTATTTAAATTTTCTCCATCTAAATCTGCTCCATATATTTTAAAGTTTACCTGTTTTAACTCATTTATTAAATCTAAAATATTATTATGTATAACTGGAACTAAATCTAAAGCAGCTCCAGAACTTGTTCTAACAATTGCTGACATATTTAGTTGTCTAATACCTGTAACAAAAACGCCTCCTACCCCTAATGCATAAGCACTTCTAATAATTGCACCAATATTACCAACATCAGTTAAGCCATCTAAAATTAAAAGAAAATTTTCATTTTTTAAACTCTCTAAACTTCTTGCTCGTGCCTCATCCATCTCAACTAAAATACCTTGATGGTTACCACCACGACTAAGCTTTTGAGCCCATTTATTCTCTATAGTTTTAATTTTAGAGCCATACTTTGCTAGTAAATCTTTAGGCAATATAGAAAGCTTATTAACATATACCGTTTCTATCTTATCTTCATGCTCTCTTAATGCATAAAGAGAGGTCTGTTTTCCATAAATTATCATTTCTAATTTTACCCTTTTTTAGCTAAAGGTTACTTTTTTTGAAGGCTACTATAACACTCTTTTATGGACTTACCTGTTAAAAGCGAAATTAATTTAGCTTTTGGCTTAGGTGGTAAATCTAAATCTAATATTTGCTCTAAGTTCAAAGTTGCTTGTTTACTCTCTTTACCTTTAACTACTACTGCCCATTCACCTTTAATTGAACTCTCATTTAATACCTCTAACATCTTTTTAGCTTCAAATCTATAATATTTTTGATGCCTCTTAGTAAGCTCTTTTGCTACAAAAATTTCTCTGCTCTCATCTATATCACAAATTTGCTCAATTAACTTTATAATTCTATGAGGTGCTTCATATATAATTGTATCTATTCCGTTAGATAACAGTTTACTTAATTCACTTCTCCTCTCTTTACCTTTACTTGGCAAAAAACCATAAAAGAAAAACTTACCACTCTCAAATCCACTAGCTGCATATACAAGAGGTGCTGCACTAGCACCAGGTAAAACATCATACTCTATTTTCTCTTTTTGGCAAAACTCCACAAGCACTTGACCAGGGTCTGAGATTACAGGCATACCTGCATCGCTCATATATACAACCTCTGTTGTTTTTATCTTATTAAATAATTGCTCTAACCTAGCTTTTCCATTATGTTCATTAAAAGATATAATCTCTACTTGCGTTAAAAGTTCTAAATTAAATCTACTTTTATATAAATTAAGTAACTGCTTTGTTACTCGTGTATCTTCACATAAAATAAGCTCTGTTGTTTTAAGTATCTCTAAAGTTCTAAAGGTAGTATCACCAATATTACCAATTGGTGTAGGAAGAAGTCTAACCATTACATTACCCCAAGTGGGGCAAAAAAATTAAGAGAGTTTATATTTTTTCTTAAATTTATCAACTCTACCTGCAGTATCAACAATCTTCTCAGAACCTGTAAAGAATGGATGACACTCATTACAAATATCAATTGATAACTCTGGTTTAATCGACTTAACTTCAAATGTGTTACCACATGCACATGTTACTTTACAATCAACATACTCTGGATGAATACCTTTTTTCATAATCTTTTCCTCTAAAAATATTAATAAATTTAACTGCAACACCCTTTGTGAGACAGCAAAACTTTTTAGTTGGGCGAAATTATAGTAAAAATAGTTTAATTTTTGGTTAATTTTAATAAACTTTAGATATTATACTAAAAAAAGAAGGAGCAATCATTATGTATTTTACAATATCTAATATCAAATACTTTTACACAAAAGCTTCTTCTATCCTCCTGCTATCTTTATAATTTTTCCACTAACTTTACGATATATTTTAATAAAACAAAAACTAAAAAGGTAATATAAAATGAAAGAGCAAATTATAATTTTTGATACGACATTAAGAGATGGAGAGCAAAGCCCCGGTGCTTCAATGAATACAAAAGAGAAGATTCAAATTGCAACTCAATTAGAAAAAT
>CAYMGA010000116.1:0-4077 GCA_964389865.1 uncultured Nitratifractor sp. | reverse complement strand
ATGGAGGAGGCTTAGAGCCAAATAGAATATTAACAGCATATAGAAATGGAATATTTCCTTGGTTTAACGAAAATGACCCAATTTTGTGGTGGTCGCCAAATCCAAGGTTAGTTTTATATCCACAAGATTTAAAAATTAGTAAATCGTTTAGAAAAGTTTTAAGAAATAGAGATTTTTTAGTAAAATTTGACACTAATTTTGAGCAAGTTATTCAATTTTGTGCTAAAATTAGAGAGCATAAAGAGGGAACTTGGCTTATAAAATCTATGAGAGATGCATATATTCAATTACATGAAATGGGGTTTGCACACTCTGTTGAGGTTTATGAAGATGGCGAACTTATAGGTGGTTTATATGGTATCGCTTTAGGTAAAGCATTTTTTGGGGAGAGTATGTTCTCTTTAAAATCAAATGCATCAAAAGTTGCACTAAAAGCACTTTGTGATTTTGCGATAGATAGGGATTATAAATTTATAGATTGTCAAGTTCCAACAGAGCATTTGCAAAGAATGGGTGCAAAGTTGATAGATAGAGATATATTTTTAGACCAATTAAGCGAAGTATTGCAAAATGGTGGAGATATAGGTAGTTTTAAACATATTACATGGGAGTATAAAGATGGTTGATGATAGATTAGGTTTTTCATTATGGGCAGATTTTATAGAGAGAGATTTTATATCTACAAAATTAAGAGAGATGATAGCAGATGGAATAGTAGATGGTGCAACAAGTAATCCATCAATTTTTGCAAATGCTATAACTTCGTCAAGTGCTTATAAAGAGCAGTTAAAAGAGTTAGAGGGCAAAAGTGCAAAGCAAAAATATGAAGCTTTAGCAATTGCTGATATTAAAGCTGCTGCTCAAGAGCTTAGAGTATGTTATGATAGAGGATATTCAGGGTATGTAAGTATAGAAGTTGACCCATATCTTTGTAATGATGCAAAGGGAACTGTAGAAGAGGGTGTAAGATTATTTAAAGAGATTGATGAACCAAATGTTATGATTAAAGTTCCAGCAACAGAGGCTGGTTTTGTAGCTATGAAAGAGTTGATGAGTAAAGGAATAAATGTTAATGCTACACTTATATTCTCTCCCGAACAAGCTCTTAAAGCTCATAAAGCTATGAAAGAGGGTATTGATGCATTTGTCCCATATAGTGATGATGGCAGAATTGAAGGAGTTATTAGTATCTTTGTTAGTAGATTTGATAGAAAACTAGATGCAAGGCTTAAAGAGTTAGATTTACCAACAGCAAAGACAGGTATCTTAAATGCAGCTAAAATATATAATGAAATTCAAGCACTTAAAGAACCAGCGATTAAACCACTTTTTGCAAGTACAGGTGTAAAAGCAGAGCAGGGCTTACCTAAAGATTACTATATAAGCGAGTTATGCGCAAAAAATAGTATAAATACAGCTCCAATTGAGACAATAGAGAGCTATGAAGCAAGTGAAAATAAGGGTAAATTAGCTCTTCCTATTGATGATGCTATAATTAATACCCACTTTAAAGTATTAGAAGTTGCAGGAATAGATATTAACAAAGTATATGAAGAACTTATGCAAGAGGGTTTAAAAGCTTTTGAAGATGCATTTAGTAGTATGCTTAGTGCTATAGAGTAAAATTATATTTTACACTACGCACCTTTAAAAGTATTGAAGGAGTAGAGGGGTAGAGGAGTAGTATCATATTGTTGATTTATTTCTCTACTCCTATGCCCCTTGATATTATATTTGATTTTAATTTTAGATTACTACTCTTTATAAGCTTTAAGCAAATGTGTAAGGTCTATCATTAAAAAGCTTAGTAACGCTTTCTAATTTATATTAAGACTCCTCATAGATAAATCTTTTTTTGCTAAAATTCCACTAAAAAAAGGAATTTATAATGATAAAATCATTAATTGAGCATAAAATTTTTCATGATTTTATAATTTTTTTAATTTTATTAAATGGTATTACTTTAGGAATTGAGACATCAGATTATATTTATAATAGCTATAAGTTATTTTTTGATATATTTAATACATTTGTTATTTTAACATTTACAGTCGAAATACTTTTAAGAATATATGTTTATAGATTAAAATTTTTTAAAGATGCTTGGAGTCTATTTGATTTATTTATTGTAGTAATATCTTTAATACCATCTAGTGCTGGTTTTGGTGTATTAAGAACTTTAAGAGTTTTAAGATTATTTAGGTTGTTTAGTTTAGTTCCTCAAATGAGAAAAATTATTACAGCACTATTAAAAGTACTTCCTGGTATTGGTTCTATTGCAGCTTTAATGTCAATATTTTTCTACATTTGTGCAATTATTACAACTGAATTATATGGTGATAAATTTCCAGAATTTTTTGGAACATTAGGTGACTCTATATTTACGCTATTTCAAATAATGACATTAGAATCTTGGGCTATGAATATAGTAAGACCAATAATGGAAGTATATCCTTATGCTTGGCTATTTTTTATTCCTTTTATATTTATAGCTACATTTATTATAATCAATTTAATTATAGCTATTGTTGTAGATGCTATTAATGAGATAAAAGATGAAGAGTCGAAAGAGATTACACAAAATATTGAAAATATTGATATAGATTTAAAAAATGAGATTTATGAGTTAAGAAAAGAGTTACAAGAGATAAAAAAGTTATTAAAAGAGTAAAATAAATTAAAAAAATGCAACCATAGTAGCTTAACAAGATAATTTTTTTAGATATTATGGTTTTACCATATCAACATAAAAAAGGGGTTGAAGATGTTACATTTAGAGGGTGAAGCTTATGAAATTACTCTTAGTAATTTAAAAGATTTAAATGGATTAGATTTTGAGATAGAAGATATTAATGAAGAGTTTGATATATCTTATGCATTTGAACAAATAGATGCATTAAGTGATAGTTATGAGATAGATTTAGCAACAGATTTATTAAAATTTAAATTGATTAATCCAGAAGATATATCTTTACTAGAGCTACAAACAGATGATGAAACTAAAGAGTTAACTTTAGATGAGTTTAAATTAAAGCCTAAAGATTTAAGTAGTGTAAATAAGTTTTTAAAATCTACAAAAGTTGGTGACTTAATCTATTTTAAAAAGAGTGTAGGCTCTATTGTCGTAGATTATAAAAGTTGTAATAGCCATTTTACATTTAACTATATAGATTGCACAAATATATTAGATCAATATCAAATTTTAGCAAATAGCTTTTATGATGAACTTTGCGATAGTATTATTATTAATGAATTAAAGTGTAGTAATAGAAAAGTTAATATAGATTATTATAATATGAAACCTAAACTTATATATGCTAAGCTATATAAAGTTATATTTGATGAGATTTCTAAAAAGAAAGTTTTAGAAAAATTAGATATACCAACTTATTATTTTGAAGATAAGATGGAAATAGATGAGTAAAATTAAATATTTGTTACTTAAGTTGCAAAATTAATTTATTGAAAGTGATATAATTTTTCTATAAAATTTATGAGTAGGAGTTTATAATGGCAACATTTACAGAGTTTGATGAAAAAGTAGTAGAGAGAATTAAAGAGCAATTAACATTTAATAAAGAAAAGAATGAGTTAGGTAATGTAGATTTGGAGAGAGCAATAGAGTTAGTAAGAGATGCAGAAGCTATTTTATTAGATGTAAGACCTCCTGCAAAAGTATCAGGTGAAAATGCACAAGAGGCTGATATTCCAAGTGCTTATTATACACCATATCCTGAATTTACAAATTATTTAGATATATTACCAAATGATAGGGCAAATCCAATTGTCGTTGCATGTTTAAAAGGGCTTTTTGCAAATAGAGTTAAAGCATATCTTGAAGTATTAGGTTTTAGCAATGTATATGCATTTAGTGGAAATATAGAAGATTGGATTACAGCACATAAAGCACATTCTAAATAAGTTAAAATAGAAGAGTGAAGTTTAATTCTTCATCTTCTAATCTTTGTCTGAAAAGTATAAAAATTATTTTTATTCCATAATATAAATTAAGTAAGCTTAATATTTTCGACTATTTTAAAAAATTCCCTAGTAGAGGGGTTTTAGAGGATATTAAAT
>CAYMGA010000115.1:0-4096 GCA_964389865.1 uncultured Nitratifractor sp. | reverse complement strand
TCTACCCCTATACTCCTTTGAAAGTTATTAGTGTTTAATTTTTACTAGTTATTTAACTAAACTCTACAGGATCCATATCTATCTCTACTGTTGGTATATTAAAAATAGAGTGTAATGCTTTTAGTAAATCTACTCTCTTTTTTGCTCTAAGTAAAATATTAAATCTCCACTTATTAGCAATTTTTTCTATAGGTGCTTCTCCCGCCCCAACTATTTCGATATTATTAAATCTTCTTAATTTCATCTCTAAATCTTTAGTTAAATTAAAAGCTTTTTGATAATCTTTATTAGATATTAATACTCTAGCCAATGCTACATATGGAGGGTATAACCCTTCTCTAAACAATAATTCATCTTTTAAAAAATCTTCATAATCTTTTAAATATGGTTTAAAAAAATCAGGTTGTGAAGTCTGTATTAAAATTAAAGCATCTTTACTTCTACCACTTCTTCCAGCAATTTGGTGCATTAAAGATATTGCTCTCTCTTTTGCCCTATAATCACCCATTGCAATAGTATAATCTAATCCTGTTATAACACTAAGGGTAATTTCTGGATAATCATGCCCCTTGCTAAGCATTTGTGTCCCAACAATTACATTAGACTCTCTACTCTGAACCCTTTGTAAAGCTTTATAAAGTTTATTTGCCGTTGTAATATTATCTTTATCAAATTGCTCAATTTTTGCATTTTCAATAGCATTTGATATTAATTCTACAACTTCAGATGTTCCTACCCTTTGAGAAGTTAAAGAGTCACTTCCACAAAATTGACAATGCTCTATAATTGCTTGTGTAAAGTGACAATAGTGACACTCTAAACATCTCTTTTTTCTATGCAAACTCATACCAATAGAGCAGTATGGACAAGTATGAGCTTTACCACAATTTGAACAAACTATATATTTAAAATTAGCCCTAGTTGGCACAAAAATAAGTGCTTGTTCCCCTTTTTCTACTCTACTTGAAATCTCTGATAATATATTATAATCTATCTCTTCTGTAGCTATAAATTTAAACTCTTTTTTTGCCTCTTTATATGGTTTTTTAACTCTTATAACTTTATACTTTTTATAACTACTACTCAAAGGTGTAGCACTACCTAATAAGACTTTTAAATTTAGTTTTTTCCCCATATATATAGCTAAATCTTTAGCATTATACCTAGGTCGGCTCATTGCTTTAAAGCTATCATCATGCTCTTCATCTACAATAATTAAACCTAAACTTTGTAATGGTAAAAATAGCGCACTTCTAGCACCAATTATAACTCTTATCTTTCCACTATTTACTTCATTTAAAATCTCTACTCTTCTATTTTTTGTAAGCTTTGAGTGCCAAGGTGCTACAATTTCACCAAAATAGTTTTGAATCCTCTCTGTTATTTGAGGAGTAAGTGCAATCTCTGGCATTAAAATAGTAGCACTCTTTTTATCTTTTAACATTTTAGCTATTAAGTGTATATAAATCTCTGTCTTTCCAGAACCTGTAACACCAAATAGAAGAGATAAACTCTCTTGCTCAATCTCTCTTAAAGCTTTTTGTTGTAAATCTGTAAGTTTGGGTAAATTATTAACCTCAATACTATCTAATTTTATATCTTCTGCTTGTTTAGGATAAAAAAGTCCTATAGCTTCACCTAAAGAGCTAAAGTAGTAACTCTTAATAAAATTAGCTATCTCTAACTGCTCTTTTGTAAAAAAACTATTTTCTACCTCTAAAATAGATTGAGTTTTAAAGTTAGGTTTAGATACCTCCTTTAAAATAACCCCTTTTTTAGAGCTACTTTTTAAAGGTACAATAACTAAACTACCCTCTTTTAAATTTATACTACTAGAGTATGTAAGTAGTGGAGCACTAGAGTTTAATATTGCAACCTCATAATAATACATTATCGCTCTAAATATTTACACTTATTAGCTGGAGAGCAATCTATTCTATTGTTATTAATAGTAATTACGGCTGTTCCACCAATTGCATTTGGAAAATAATAAGTGTACTGATTACTTCCCGTTCTCATCCAACAACCTCTAGCACTAGCATCTTTACAAGATAGTGGTGGATACTCTAAAACTCTACTACCACTTGAATCTCCATCAAAATAATCAAAAATAGCACTATTATGACCACCAACTGTGCCACCCAAATTATTAACAGCAGTATAATCACCTCTCATCATCCTAGCTTGTACCTCTTGAGATAAAGCACTTCTAATCGATGCTAAAGTGCTTTTTGCAGCTGTAATTGTTGCATCATCTCTTGTTGCACTAAACTTAGGAACTGCAATTGCAGTTAAAATTCCAATAACTACAATCACAAATACTAACTCTACCATAGTAAATGCTCTTTTCATAATAATAAACCTCAAAATTTTATATGGCTTATTATATCATAAAAAGAGGAAATTAACCTCTTTTTCTCCTAAGTAAAAGTGCCATTATTACTGTAAATATTAGTGTTAATAACATTGAACTTACAGATATTTCAGCTGATACTTCTTTATAATCATCTGGATGAACTTTGTAATCATTACATTCACAATATACCCCAGCATCTATAGTTAAATTATTACTTCCACTACTTAATTCAACTACTTGACTCCAACCACTATCATCTACATCGCTATCTTTTGCATCATCATCTCTATCTTTAAGAGTAAATAAGTATGTATCTGGTTGTTCAAATTTTACTCTATATTTACCAGGTTTAAGTTCACAAAATAGATACTTTCCATTGCTATCTGTATGAGTAGTTGCAATTAAATTATTACTATCATCATATAACTCTACCTTTATATTTACTACTCCTACTTCATCACTATCTTGAATACCATTTAAGTTTTTATCCCACCACATATAATCACCAAGACAAGCACTCTTATTATGTTCTTTACCTCCAGTGTTACCATTTGGCATTAATCCAGCATCCCAAGTTAAATCATTCTCACCACTCTCAAGAGTTGTATCTGCACTCTCTTTAGTTGTTGGGTCTATATCGCTATCTTTACTATCGTCACCTCCAATATCTTTTGGTGACAGTGTATATCCAGTTGGAACTATAACTTTTATATGATAATCTCCAACTTCTAATTGACAAAATTCATATTTTCCATTTGCATCTGTATTAACTTCAGATACTTTAGTATCCCCTTTATAAAGTTCTACTTTAATATTAGCTATACCACTCTCATTACTATCTTGAATACCATTTTTATTGTTATCAAGCCATACAAAGTCACCTATACAAGCAGTTTGAGGAGTATTATCTACTAATCCACCATCAATTGTATCATCATCACACTCTCCAATTGTAATTAAATCACTCTTACCGTCACTATTTAAGTTAGAGTCTTTGCTATCGTCACCACCTTGCTCTTTTGGACTAAAGCCATAATTATCATTTGGTTTAACTACTTGAATATAATACTTCTCTCCCTCATGCAAACCACAGAATTGATACTCACCATTACTATTTGTAGTAGTTGTATTTACAATATCTCCATCTTCATTTAAAAGATTTATAGTTACATTTGCTATACCACTCTCATTACTATCTTGAATACCATTTTTATTCTCATCTAACCATATAAAATCTCCTATGCATATATTTTTTGGAGTATTATCTACTAATCCACCATCAATTGTATCATCATCACACTCTCCAATTGTAATTAAATCACTCTTACCGTCACTATTTAAGTTAGAGTCTTTGCTATCGTCACCACCTTGCTCTTTTGGACTAAAGCCATAATTATCATTTGGTTTAACTACTTGAATATAATACTTCTCTCCCTCATGCAAACCACAGAATTGATACTCACCATTACTATTTGTAGTAGTTGTATTTACAATATCTCCATCTTCATTTAAAAGATTTATAGTTACATTTGCTATACCACTCTCATTACTATCTTGAATACCATTTTTATTCTCATCAAACCATATAAAGTCTCCTATACATACACAAGGAGCAAAACCAACATCTAAAGTATGATTATTATCTCCAGCCACAATTGTATCAGGAATATTAACTACAACTTTTTCACCATCAAAGAGACCATCACTATCAACTGCTCTATTATCGCCTTGATTTGGTTT
>CAYMGA010000114.1:0-4113 GCA_964389865.1 uncultured Nitratifractor sp. | reverse complement strand
TTTTGAGTCATATTGCTACCTTTTATTAAATTACTAAATTATACTAAAAATTATTGGTTTTAAGCTTTTTTATTTCTACTCTATTTCAAACTCTTTAGCCAAATACTCTCCCGTGTAAGAGCCACTTTTTTTATAGTTTTTGGCTAATTCTTTAGGTGTTCCAGTAGCTATTATCCTACCACCTTTGTCCCCACCTTCTGGACCCATATCTATTATGTAGTCGGCATTTTTAATCATATCTAAATTGTGTTCAATTACCACTACAGAATTTCCTACCTCAACTAAATGTCTTAAAACTCCTGTTAACCTATCTACATCAGCAAAATGAAGTCCTGTTGTTGGTTCATCTAATATATACAAAGTTTTGCCTGTATCTTTTCTGCTTAACTCTTTGGCTAGTTTTATTCTTTGTGCTTCACCTCCACTTAGCGTTGTAGCATTTTGTCCTAGCGTTATATACTCTAAGCCAACATCAATAAGTGTTTTTAGCTTAACTGCTATTGCTGGTATAGCTTTAAAAAACTCCATTGCCTCTAGCACACTCATATCAAGCACTTGCGATATATTTTTGCCTTTATACTCTACCTCTAGTGTTTGCTCGTTATATCTCGTGCCATTACAAGCATCGCACTCTACTAATACATCTGGCAAAAAGTGCATCTCTATTTTAATTTTACCTTCTCCTTGGCACTTTTCGCATCTTCCACCTTTTACATTAAAGCTAAATCTACCAATTTTATAGCCTCTAAGTTGTGCCTCTTTTGTTTGTGCAAATAGTTTTCTAATTTCATCCATAATTCCTGTATAAGTTGCAGGATTCGAGCGAGGAGTTCTACCTATTGGGCTTTGGTCGAGATATATTACTTTATCTAATTGCTCTAAGCCATTTATCTCTACACCCTCTACCTTATTTACCTTTCTAGCACGATTTAAAATCTCTTTTGCAGTTGGTAGCAGAGTTTGTAAAATAAGCGAACTCTTACCACTTCCACTAACTCCAGTTACACAAACAAAGTTACTAAGTGGAATTTTTGCATTTAAATTTTTAATGTTATTTAGTGTTGCACCTTTTATCTCTAGCCAATTATTGCTAATCTCTTTTGTTGGATAACTTACATCTTTTTTACCAAATAGATAATCGGCTGTTAAAGTTTTAGCCTTTTTAAGCTTAGCAATTGTTCCACTAAATACAACATCTCCACCATACTTTCCTGCTCCTGGACCGATATCTATAATATGGTCTGCACTTAAAATTGTCTCTTTATCGTGTTCAACTACAATTACACTATTTCCTTTGTCTCGCAGAGATTGCAAAGTTCTAATAAGTCGCATTGTATCTCTTTCATGCAGTCCAATACTTGGCTCATCTAACACATACATAACGCCTGTTAATCCACTACCAATTTGACTTGCAATTCTAATTCTTTGTGCCTCTCCACCACTAATTGTTCTAGCATCTCTACTTAGTGTAATATATCCTAAACCAACATCATATAGAAAAAATAGCCTCTCTTTTATCTCTTTTAGTATAGACTCTGCAATAAATTTTTGTTGTTCACTTAAGTGGGCAAAATTATCATCATTAGCAAAATAGTTATAAGACTCTTCAATTGGCATATCTATAATATCTGCTATATTTTTATCTTCTACTTTAACAGCTAATGACCTAGCCCTTAATCTATGTCCACCACACTCATCACAAATAGTTTCTGTCATATAGTCATCAAAATCCTTAGAGTCACTAGACATATCATATGCAATCTTTACAACTCCTGGCCATGGGCGACTTAATTTATGGCGTTTCCAAGTAAAGCTAACTTCATTTGGCATTCCATAAAGAATTGCCTTTTGCTGATATTCTGGGAGCTTTGAATATGGAATTTTTGTATCTATATCATTTTGCTCACAAAAAGCTGTTAAAAATTTAAAATAGTAGCTTTTATTAAAGCCATATAGTATCTTTATTGCACCATCACTTATTGATTGTTCACTATCAATTACCTTTTTTAAATCTAACTTATATCTAATACCCAATCCATCACAAATAGGACAAGCACCCTTTGGTGAGTTAAATGAAAAACTAACAGGCTCTAATGGTTCAAAACTTAATTTACAATCAAAACAAGCTAAATGTTCAGAGTAGTGCCAATCTTTTCTATCTAATCCTACCTCTTCATAATTAATTACCTCTATCTCGACCTCGCCATAGCTTAAATTCAAAGCCTTTTCAACATCTTGAGCAATTCTCTCTTTGCTATCCTCTTTTACTACAACTCTATCGATTATTGCTTTTATAGTATGTTTTTTAGTTTTGCTAAGCTCTATTTCATCATCTAATCTAACCATTACACCATCTACCATAGCTCTAACATAACCTTTATGCCTAAGAGACTCTAACATATCAGCAAATGTTCCCTTTTTCTCTTTTACAAGTGGTGCCATAATTACCAGCTTTGCTCCTTCTGGCAAACGCATTACTTCTGTAATAATATCGCTTGCACTCATAGAAGATATTGGCTTACCACACTTATGGCAATGTTGCTTACCAACTCTTGCAAAGAGCAATCTTAAGTAGTCGTAAATTTCGGTAATTGTTCCAACAGTAGAGCGAGGGTTTTTACTTGTAGTCTTTTGGTCGATTGCAATAGCAGGTGTAAGCCCCTCTATTTTATCAACATCAGGTTTACCAACTCTTCCTAAAAATTGTCTTGCATAACTAGATAGCGACTCAATATAACGCCTTTGACCCTCTGCATAAAGAGTATTAAAAGCTAGTGTTGACTTTCCACTCCCACTAATTCCAGTAACTACTACAAGAGAGTCTTTGGGAATCTTTAAATCTATATTTTTTAAATTATTCTCTTTTGCTCCAAAAACTTCTATATAACTCTTTTTCAAACTTTAACCCTTTTAAAAAAACATCTTTTTAATAAATAAAAATAGAATTACTGCATACATAATAAGCATAAAGAGCTTATGGTGTCCATCTTTTACTATATCTTTTAACTTTATACCAATAATCACACCAATAACTGATGCAATAGCTACACTTAATGCATACTCTATATTTAAATCTAATTTATCAAATGAGTGGTTAATTAACTTATAAATAAGCCCTGTAATAGATGAGAATACTACAAAAAATAGTCCTGCAGTTGCCGCTTTTTTTGTAGAAAAGTGGAAAAAACCAACTAAAATTGGTGTTAGCATAATTGAACCACCAACTCCTAACATCATAGCAATGATACCTATAAAGAAACCTATTATAAATAGTATTAAAGGTTTAAGAGGTTTCTCTTCTTGATTTTCTAACTTTTTAGAGGTTGCAACTTTAATAAGTGCAAATGATACAAGAGCTAAAAATATATATTCTAATGTTCTTTCACTCAAAATTTCAGTAAAAAATGAACCAATTATAGCCCCTAAAATTCCACCAATACCAACCCAAATACCTTCGTTTATTACTAAGTTACCCTTTTTATAATTCATAAAAGAGCCATAAACTGAACTAAATACCATTTGAACAACACTCATAGCAATTGCTGCTTTTATATTAAAGCCAATTGTAATTAGTAAAGGAATTAGTATCATCCCTCCACCAACACCAAAGAATCCAGATATTGTTCCAACAAATATACCAATTGTAATTAACTCAAATATCATTTTTACCTACTAATGTGAAAATTTAACTATGGATTATACCACTTTTATGATAATATTTGATAATTAAAACTATTGGAGAGAAAAATGTATAAAAAATTATTAACAACTTTAGCACTATCTACACTAACATTTGCACAATTTTCATATACTAAAAGTAATATAACACCAAATATAAAACAAAGGATGCTTAAAGGAAACTCATATCGAGATGGTTGCCCTGTAAAATTAAAAGATTTAAACTATTTAAGAGTTAAATATATTGGATTTGATAATAAAGAACATATGGGTGAACTTATAGTAAATAAAGCAATAGCAAATGATATAATATCTATTTTTAAAGAGCTTTATAATATAAAATATCCTATAAGAAGAATGAACTTAGTAAGTAACTATAATGGTAGTGATTTCGCCTCAATAGAAGCAGATAATACTAGTGCTTTTAATTGTAGA
>CAYMGA010000113.1:0-4129 GCA_964389865.1 uncultured Nitratifractor sp. | reverse complement strand
GATAAAATGAGAGAAAATAGCAACTATGAGCTTGGAATACACCCAAATTTTAACTTTTTATTAAGTGGAGATTTTAGATATGGCAATAGTATAGATGAAGTTTTAAAATACTATTTAGATATTATTCCCGAAGCAAAATCTATAAGAAGTCATTGCTTAACTCAAAGCTCTATTATATTAGATAATGCAAAAGAGCTTGGATTAGAGAGAGCCTTTAATACACTAATTCCTCATACATCAAACATTGAGCTTAAGCCATATAAACACTCAAATGGTATCATTGAGTATCCGCACTTTTGGGAAGATGATGTAAGTATAGAGTGCAAATGGGAGTGGAGTGCTAAGAGATATTTAGACTATAAAGGGTTAAAGGTATTTAATTTTCATCCGATTCATATCTTTTTAAATAGTGAAGATTTAAGTAGATATACACGGGCTAAACCATATTTACAAGATTTTAATAGATTAAAGGAGTTTGTAAATAAAGAGAGTTATGGTGTTAGAGACTTCTTTATAGATTTACTAAAGGGGATAGATAAAAGAGGGGAGTAGGATGGAAATTATTGAATTATCAAAAGAAAATTATAAAAGTTATGAGAATTTTTTATTGACTTTTGATGAGAGTTTAGTTTACTACTCAAGCAATTATAAAGAGTTATTAGAGGATTATTTAAATGTTGAGTCTAAATATCTTTTAGCAGTTGATAATGGTGATATAAAGGGAGTTTTACCATTAATGAAAAAAGAGGGCAAATATGGTATAGTTTTAAATTCTTTACCATTTTATGGAAGTAATGGAGGAATATTAAGTAGAGATAAAGAGGCTATTAATCTATTAGTAGAGTATTATAATAATCTATCTAAAGATGTAGCATCAAGCACATATATTACAAACCCTCTAAAAGATAATAGTTTTGATATTAAATGTGATATTGTAGATGATAGAGTTGGACAGTGGACATATATAGGATATAAAGAGGATATAGATAGTAGTTTGATGCAATCTTTTCACTCTAAAACAAGAAATATTATACGAAAAGCAATAAAAGAGGGTATTGAAGTTGAGATAGATAATTCTCAAATTGACTTTTTATATGAGACCCATTATGAGAATATGTTATCAGTGGGTGCTAAACCAAAGGGCAAACGTTTTTTTGAATTAATTAATAGATATTTTAATGAAGATGAGTATAGTATATATATTGCAAGAAAAGATGGTAAGATTATTAGTGCTCTGTTGCTCTTTTTTTATAATAAAACGGTTGAATATTTTACTCCTGCAATTTTAAAAGATTATAGGCATTTCCACTCTAACTCATTAATAATTTATAAATCTATGATAGATGCTGCAAAAAGAGGTTTTAAGTGGTGGAATTGGGGTGGCACATACCGCTCGTTAGATGGTGTATATAGGTTTAAAAAGAGATTTGGCGCAATTGATAAAAGATATCACTTCTTATTGAGGATAAACAATTTAGAACTCTATAATTCCACTAAAGATGAATTGATAAAAGAGTATGAAGATTTTTTTGTTATTCCATTTGACAAATTATCAACAAAATAGATATAAAAGGTTAAAATATTTTATATTTGTGATATTATTATAAAAAAGGTCTATATAGCATGTTAGATGTTATAAATAAAATATATCTCTTAAGCGGTATTATTCTCTTTACTACTTTAGTAGGTAAAGTTGAAAGTGGATATTACCTGATATATTTTTATGCTTTTTTTACTTTTTTAAGCTATTTTGCCATTTTATATATAAATACAAATATGAAAGAGTCTAATTATAATACCTCTTTATTGATAGGTGAAGTATTTTTTTATACAGCCTTTTTTGTAATTTTAAATAACTATATATCTTATGTTTATAATAAAGACTTTTTTGTGTTTAGTGCAGCAGATGCAAAGTTTTATCATACTCAAACTTCACTATTAATCCATATGCCATTAAAAGATGCTATAAATTACTATTTAGATTTTATGGGATTTGATGATTTAGGAATTATTTTAGTTTTATATCCATTGTATTTAATAGAACCTTCAAATTTAATGCTTAACTTTTTTTATATATTTGTAGGTTTAATAACTGCATTAAGTATATATAATATCTCTTTAAATTTTATATCAAATAGATATGCTTTTTTGGCTGCTCTTGCTTATTCTCTATCTTCTTTTACAATCTTTTACCACTCAACAGGATTAAAAGAGAGTTTTATGATTATGTTAATTGTTTTGACATTTGATTTTTACTATCGATTTTTAAATAGTAGAAAGCTATTAGATATTTTTATTATAGTTGCACTATTAGCATCTCTTTTCCTATTTAGACCAGCAATCTCTATCTTAATAGTAGCGGCAATAGGTTTAGGGTCAATTATCTCAAAAGAGGGCAATGTTGCATTAAAAATCTTTGCATTTATATTAATTGTTATACTATTTTTTATGAAGAATTATCTATCTTCAATAGTTGAGAGTTATACAACAGGTAGTGTAGAGAATCTAATAAGTGCAAAAGAGAGTAAAGGGGCTATTAAAGGTGGAGTATTATTTGCTTATGCTGTAAATATCTTTTCACAAGCTTTTGGTCCTTTGCCTACATTTGCGCCAACCTCAAGTAAAATATTAACCACATTCTATTCAGCTGGATTACTATATAGAGTATTATTAGGGGTTCCTTTTTGGCTTGGAGTCTATTATGCTTTTGTTGGAAAGAGATCTAAACTATATCCAATATTTCTTTTTGCTCTATTTGAGATGGTATCATTGATATTTATTCTTGATGGTTTAGAGTTAAGAAAGGCAATGCCTCATATGCCATTTGTATATATAACCTCTTTTTGGTTTTTAGATAAATATGACAATAAAATTATAAAAATTAAAAAAGTAAAATTTTTTAGATCATTTTTTTACAGTTTTATAATAATTTTAATAATTTTAATATTTTATTGGAATTTTAGATAATAAATTATTTACAAATGACATATTTTTAGGATAGAATTTTATTTATAGTTACAATTATTAAAATTAAATAAAAGGTTTGAAAGATGAGTGAGGATTATATAGAGAGTAAAGATTTAGATCTACTAAAAATGTTTAGAACTCTCTATAATAATAAATGGGTACTTTTTCTTTTTTTATCAATTACAATCTCTACAGCTTTAGTCTATTTATATTATCAACCAAAGTTATATGAGGCCTCTGCAACAGTTGAAGTAAATAATAATAAAATTTCTTCATTAAATCAAGATATATTAAAAGAAGCATTAACAGGAGAGATTAGTTCAAGAGATATAGATACAGAAATCTCTATTATTGAATCAAGATTTATTGTATTAGATACTATGAAAAGTATTAATGTTACAACTCATATCTGGGGGATAAATGACTTTTTTAAGAGAAAAGAGTTATATAAAGATGCACCTTTTGAAGTTAATATAACAAAAGGGAATAATTTAAAATTTATATTAACCTATATAGATAAAAAATTTTTTAATTTAGAAGTAAAAGGTGTTAGAGAAAATGGCACTAAATTTCATTATAATGAAAAATTTGAATATAATAAGCCTATTGCTACTAAAGATTTTAATATAACAGTAACGTTAACAAATAATCCTTTTAATTTTAAAAAGTATGAATTTATAAATTATGATCCAAATGAGTATGCTAATTTTATTAGAAACAATCGTTTAAAAGTATCTTTAGTTAGAAAAAAATCTAATATCATAAAGATATCATATATAGATAATATTCCATTAAGAGCTCAAAAATTTGTTAATGAGCTTGCAAAGACATATATGAAACAAAATATTGAGATGAAAACTAAAGATGCTACTCAAACATTAAATTTTATTAATAAACAGTTAAAGATTATTGAGAATAACCTTAAAAAATCTGAAAAGAGTATAGAAAATTTCAAAGCAAAAACAAAAACAGTTGATATAAAATTAAAAGTTCAACAGTTATCAAATAATTTAACAGAGTATGAAACAAAAGTAGCACTATTAGATATGAAAATTTCACTTTTAAAATCTATTATAAATAAAATAAAAAGAGGTGCAAAAATTGATAAGTTAGCTATTGTAGGGCTTGGAACAGAAGATAATACAATAAATAATTTAATTCA
>CAYMGA010000112.1:1889-4139 GCA_964389865.1 uncultured Nitratifractor sp. | reverse complement strand
GAATATATTTTAAAATAATTTGATATAATCAAAAAAAGAGACAAGAAGAGAAATTATGAGTAGATATCAATATCCACCACTTGCTAATGAAACTGAATTTGAAGAATTAGTTAATAGTTTATGTAAAAAAGAGTATGGTATTGAATTTCAAGTTTATGGAAGAAAGGGACAAAAACAATATGGTATTGATGGACACTCTTTTTCTACTAATAAAAAGGCTGTTGTATATCAGTGTAAAAATAAATTTATCAATAGAGACAACAATAAAATATTAAATGAACTTATTGAAGATATTAAAAAAGAAGTAGAAAGTGTTAGTGTTAAATTTACTAACATAGAAACTTTTATTTTTGCTCATTCATTTCAGCATGACAATAAAATACAAGATGTTGCCATAGAGCTTCAACATAAATATAAGCTCAATATTATTGTTTGGAGTTGGAGTGAAATAGAAAATAAATTAGAATATTATACAGATGTAGCAAAGCATTATTATCCATCTCTATTTGATAAAAATATATTATCAAATATAGATATAAAACAAAGATTTCAAGATAACTCAAAAGTTTTACTATCTTCAAAAAATCAATATATTGATAATACTTTCATAGAAGTTGAAGAAATAAAGAAAATTTTTGAATTTTTTAAAGATGAAAAATATGAAGATAATATATTAGTTTTAGTAGGAAATGCAGGTATAGGTAAGACTGCTATATTATCATATATACAACAAAAGTTGATTTATGAAGATAGAGCTTTTATAGCAATTAAGAGTGATAAGTTAGATATAAATAGCAAAAAAGAGTTATCAGAATATTTTGGTGTTGATGATATTTTTAATTCTATAAAACAAATAACAAGAAATGAACAGATTATTGTTATAATTGATCAGTTAGATGCTCTATCTCTAAGTATGTCATCTAATAAAAATACATTAAACATAATTTTAGAATTTATAGAACAGTTAAAATATCTAAACAATGTTAAAGTTGTAGTGTCTATTAGAGAGTATGATTTAAAGAATGATCCTATATTTAAAACTTTAAATAATTTAAATATTATAAAAGTTCAAAAATTATCATATAATTATGTAGATAGTAAATTAAAAAGTTTTGTTAAAGAGAGTGTAAAATTAAATACAACTTTAGTAGAACTATTAAGAACACCTTTGAATTTTTCTATTTTTACAGAGTTATATCACTATGATAGTAGTTGCATAAATATAAAAACCCTTCATGATTTATATAATAAGTATTGGGCATTTAAAGTTCAAAATAGAGAATTTGATAAAACAATTCGAAAAAATATTTTAGAGTTACTAAATAAAATAGTTGATTTAATGCATGAAAACAAATCTATTGAAATATCTGTTTATAAATTGGAAGATGATTATAATGATGAAATAGAGATACTTTTAAGCAATGGTGTATTGGTTTCAAATAATAAAAAAGTATCATTTTTTCATCAAACATTTTATGATTATGTTTTTGCAAGACTGTTTATAAAAAATGATAATAATAGTTTGTATAATTATATTTTAGATACAAATCAAGATTTAAGCATTAGAGAGCAGGTTAAGCAGATAATACATTTTATAAGGGAAGATGATTTTAATAAATATTTAGATGAATTAAATAATATATTATATTCAGATGAAGTAAGATTCCATATTAAATTACTTTTAATAACATATCTTGGAAGTGTATTTAATCCTACAAAAGAAGAGTTTGAGTTTTTGCAAGAGCTATTTAAATATGATATAAATTTTGAACAATATTTTATTGAAAGTTGGATATCTTTTGGCTGGTTTGAATATTTTAAAAATATAGATTTTTTTAATTTAAATAATTTTAAAAAATATAATCTTGAATACAAATTAGAAAACCTTGTTAATTATGAGCCTGATATAATTTTATCTATTTTAGATGAAATTGAATGTGAGCAAACAAAAAAAGAACAAGTTATTATGAGATGCTTGGAAAGAGTTGATGATTTTAATGAATATAGATTAGAAGTTTTTGAAAAATACAAACATATTATATATAAATCTAATATTGCAATGTTTCATATAGAGGAAATTTATAAAAAAATATTTAACTTTAATCAAGATTATGCAATAGAGTTGTTTATTGAATATTTAAATATAGAGATTAAAAATATAGATACTGATAGTCATCATAATAAAACATTATTAGATCATAATTGGGAAAAGATATTTGACTTTTTACTTAAACAAAATAATTTAGAAAT
>CAYMGA010000112.1:0-1789 GCA_964389865.1 uncultured Nitratifractor sp. | reverse complement strand
AAGATAATAGATATTTATCAATTATAGCATTTTTAATATTAGGATACTTAAAAAATCCTAAAGAGTATAAAGATGAAATATATAAATTATTAACAAACTGTAAAATGTTAGAAGATATATCATTTGATACTCATATAGGCTATAAATTTGCACTGCTTTTTAAAGAAGCTTTTAATTTATATAGTGAAAATAAGAAAAAAGAGATATTTAATACAATACTTAAAATTAAGCCTAAATGGGAGAGAAATTTTATAGGAAGATGGGATTATAAAGAAAAGCCAAAATATTTAGGAACATATAGAGGATTTAGAAAGTATAAATTATTATATTTGTTAAATATTGAAGATATTAAAAAGTTTAACTATTTAAAAGAGTATCAAGAGTTGCAAAGAAAATTTTATTGGTATGAATTTAAAGAACCTAAATATGTGGGAGGAATAGCACAAGCAGTTAGTAGTCCTTTGCCTGAAAAAGTTTATATAAATATGAGTATTGAAAACTGGTTACACTCAATGAAAAAGTATGATGGAAAGAGGCAGAGAAGTCGTGATATTTTAAAAGGAGGAGTTGTAGAACATTCTATAGAGTTTAAAAAACAAGTAAAAACAAACCCAAATTATTATTTTGATTTTTTAATACAACTAAAGAGAGAAAAAGTTAATCCTTATTATATTTCATATGGAATAGAAGGTTATGTAGATTCTGATATGTATGAAAAAGATAAACTTGTAAAAATAATAGAAATATATAAAGATGAAGAAAATGATTTAATAAAAGAAACTATTTTAAAAGTTATAAGAAAAATTTTGGATAATGGTGATTTTGATCATATTATTTTAGATTTTTTAATAGAGAATTTTAGTTTTAGAAATGAACATATTTTATCAGATAATGACAAGAATAGCATAGATTATATTAGCATGAGATGCATTAACTCTTTTGAAGGTAGATATGCTGAACTTTTGCCATTAATATATAAAAATGTATATAGAAACAAAGGTATTAGCAAAAGCGTCTTAGAATTGATTATTAATTTAATTGATAGCAATGAAAAGCCTGTGCAAATGGGGCTTTTAAGAAGTTTAAAGTTTATAAGTGAGGTTGATAAAAATGTATTCTCAAAATTACTTATAGCTATTTTAGATACTGATGAAAGTGGTATCTTAACTACTTTTTCTCTTTTGGAAATACATTATATTTATCAAAATAAATATATAGATAAAGAGCATTTATTAAAATATATAAATAACTCTGTTTTATATATTTTAAATTTAAAAAATAGTGATAGAGATTCTGTAAGCTTATTAGGACATTTTTTAATATATTATTATTTAAATGAAGATGGTATTATTGATGATAAAATCATTTATGAAGCTACAAAAAATAATGATGTTATATCAGGTATTTTGGATCAAATATTTAAGCAAGAAATAAAGGCTGATGATACTATAAAAGTAGATAAAGCAAAGAAATGGATTTTAAAGTTTAGAAATATTGATGATGAAAATATGTCATTATATTTTGATTATGAAGAAATGATTGGATTGAAGTTTATTCATAATGATTTAGAATTTATTAAACAATTAGCATCATCAATAAGTGTAAGAAGAGATATTTTTAAATTTATGAATTATTTAAAGCAAGAGTATTATCAAGATACAACATTAGTAAGTAAAATTATTGGTATATTACATGAATTAATTATAAATATTGAAAATAGAGAAGATTTTTTGTATTATGATGCACAAAGTGTAGTAGAGTTTATATTAGAGTTAAATACAAGAGTAAA
>CAYMGA010000111.1:0-4163 GCA_964389865.1 uncultured Nitratifractor sp. | reverse complement strand
CTATATTCTCTTTTTTTGCAACATACTCCATCTCTTCTGTAATAATACCTTGCTTAGCATAATACATCTGAGTTCTTACTTTATCATTCTCTCGTTTCTTTACCCAATCTTTTCTCATGATATAACCTCTTAAAAATTAAATATGTTATAATAACTAATTGTTTATAAGTTATACCAATCAAATCTTAAAAAAATTTTAAAATCGTAAGAAATAGGATAATTATTCTCTTATTTACTTTTTTTACTCTTTTATAAATTTAAGTGTAAAAAAAAGTTACACTTTTAAGCACTTTTTGTTAAAATTAGGAAAATATACTAAAATGTCAAAGGAGATTGATGAGAAGTATCTCATTAATACTATTAGCTGCTGGTAATTCAACAAGATTTGGTTTACCAACTAAGAAACAATGGTTATATCAAGATAATATTCCATTGTGGCTTTTTGTAGCAGATAGATTAAAAAAAATTTACAATTTTGCACAAATAGTTATAGTTGGTAATAAAGATGAATTAAAATTAATGTCTAAATTTACAAACTTTATATTTGTAGAGGGAGGAGAGTCTCGTCAAATGTCACTTTTAAATGCTCTATCAAAAGTAGATAGTGACTTTGTCTTAGTAAATGATATAGCAAGATGTTGTGTAGATAAGAAACTAATTAAAAACTTAATAGAAAATGCTAAAGAGAGTAGCTGTGTAGTACCTTCTATTAAAATTAGCGATACAACATACTTTGATGGCAAACCAATTGATAGAGAAAAACTTTTAAGAGTGCAAACACCACAATTAAGTTGTACTAAAACATTAAAAGATATTTTATCAAATAGTTCAGATTTTACAGATGAGAGTAGTGCATTTTATAATGCAGGTAAAAATGTAATTTTTATAGAAGGTTCAATAAATGCTCACAAACTTACATACAAAGAGGATTTAGAGTTACTTAAATGTCTAAAGCCACCAATAAATGAACCAAAAACAGGATTTGGATACGATATACACCCATTTGAAGATAAAAAACCAATGGCTCTTTGTGGTATAAATATAGATGTTCCATATGGATTTAAAGCTCATAGTGATGGCGATGTTGCAATACATGCCCTTATAGATTCACTACTTGGTGCTACCTCTTTGGGTGATATTGGCGAACTATTCCCCGATACAGATACAAAATATGCAGGGGTAGATAGTAAAGAGCTACTTAAAAAAGTTGTAAAACTTATTAAAGGTGTTGGCTATGAGATAATAAATTGTGATTTAACAATAGTTGCACAAAAACCTAAAATTTCACCATATAAAGAGCAGATGCTATCTAAACTTTCAGAAATTTTAGATATAGATAAAACAAGAGTTAATATTAAAGCTACAACGGCAGAAAAGTTAGGTTTTATAGGGAGAGAAGAAGGTGTTGCAGTATATGCAACTACAACTGTAAATTATTATAAGTGGGATAGAATATGAAGATAATTATTGTAGAGAATGAATTATATTTAGCACAAAGCATTGCATCTAAACTTGGTCAAAAAAATTTTGAAACAGAGATTTTTAGCTCTGTATTAGATGCATTAAATAGTAATGGAGATATATATCTATTATCAACTACAATTCCAGGGCAGAGTCCTCTAAAATTAATAGAAAAATTTAAAGATAAGGTAATTATTTTAACAGTAAATTACATAAACAATGATACTGTAGTTAAACCTTTGGAGATGGGGGCAAAAGATTATATAGTAAAGCCCTTTATAATAGAAGAGCTTATTAGAAAAATAGAGCATCACTACAAACACAAAACGCTCGAAGAGAAAAATCGTTTTTATGAAGAGTTATTAGAAAATATTGTAAGTGAAATGGATGTTGATATAGATTTATCAGATGTTAAATTACCAATTACACTATATACAAACTATCAAAGAGTTGCAGATAAATTTGCTTTAGAAGTTGCAAATAAATATAAAAAGACACTTACATTTGTAGATTTACAAAAGAGTAATTGGCGTTCTAAAATCAGAAAACTAGAGCATAAAGATATTGCATATATCTCAAGAATAGATAAATTAAAAAAAGAAGATTATGAAAAACTTTTTGAACTATTAAAGGGAAAAACCTTTATACTCTCATCTCTTGATACATCTGTTGAGACTCCATATGAGAAAATTATACTCAACTCAAATAATAAAATGTATGATCAAAACAATATTTTAACTATAAATGAGTATGTTCAGTATATAGTTAAAAAATTCCAATACCAATACCCAGATACTGAACTTAGTAAAAAGTTAGGAATTTCTCGAAAGAGTCTATGGGAGAAGAGGAGAAAATTTGAACTTTTCAAAAAGAAATAATACACTCTTTATAGATAAAGAGGCACTATCAACACTAGCAATTGTTCAAGAGGGTTTACTCTATCCTGTTACTGGTTTAATGGGTGAAAAAGAGGCAAAAGAGGTAGATGAAACTAAAACCTATAAGGGAATGCCTATGCCTTTTTCTTTAATTTTAGCACCAAAGGGAAGAGTAAATGAGAAAAAGATAGCTAATTTTAAAAAAGGAGATATTGTATCTCTTATATGTGAAGGTGAATTAGTAGGTGAGTTAGAAGTAGAAGAGACTTTTAAAATTGATCCTATTAAAAGAATTAAACATATATATGCCACAACAGATAAAAACCACCCTGCTGTAACAAGAGCATTAAATAGATTAGGAGAGTGGGCAGTTAGTGGTAAATATAAAGTAGAATATGATTTAGTAAAAAATAACTTAAATATAGTAAGAGATAAAATTAAAGAGACAAATGCTAAAAAAATCTCTGGTATAATGCTTGGAGCAAATCCTCTAAATAGAGCTCATGAGAGAATAATAAGACAAGCTTTAGATAATACAGATTTACTTATCATATTTTTAATAAAACCATTTACAACTGAAGGCTTAGATTACGATATAAGAAAAAATACTTTAGATATATTTTTAGATAATTTTCTACCAAAAAATAGAGTTTTAGTTGTTCCTTTTGAAAATAGCTATATTTTTGCAGGTTATAACGAACTAGTCCTTGATGCAACATTAGCAAAAAATTATGGTTGCACAAGATTAATTGTTGGGAAAAACCATAGAGCATTAGGTGCTTTATATAGTGAAAATAAAATTAATACTGTATTTGACACTTTTGAAGATATTGATATAAAAGTAACAATATTTGATGAGTATGTATATTGTAATCAATGTAAAACTCTAGTAAATACAAATACTTGTCCTCATGGTCAACACCACCATATTCACTATCACTATAAGCCACTTATGGAGTTAATTACAAATGGGATAGTGCCTCCAACTATTTTAGTTAGAAAAGAGATATCAGCACATATAATTGCATCTTTATTTAAAAATAGATTTAAAAATCTTCAAGAGACATGCGATATGATATTCCCAGGGAGTGGACTATTAGAAGAGACAAGTGAAGAGGATTTTTATATTAAACTAGTTAAACTATACCAAACAACTTCTCTAACATAAAGGTATATTATGAATCTACAAAAATTATTATTAACTTTTTTTGGAAGTGGACTCTCACCTTACGCACCAGGCACTGTTGGAACAGTAGCAGCTATGCCTTTTGGTTTGGCAATAATTTACTATTTAGGAGCAAATAGTTTAACAACAGTTGTTATAGTTGTATCTATAATAGCTATTTTAGAGATAAATAAATATGAAAAAAATGGTGGTATTCATGATGATAAATCTATAGTAATAGATGAAGCTGTAGGGGTTTGGTTAACAATGGCAATTACATTTGGAGGCTTAACTATTTGGCAAAATAATTACTCTTTTTATGTAGCAATACTATTAAGCTTCATATCTTTTAGACTATTTGATATATGGAAACCATCTACAATAGGCTATATTGATAGAAAAGTTAAAGGTGGTTTAGGTGTTGTAGGTGATGATTTACTTGCAGGTTTTGCTGCTGGAGTTATGAATTTACTTATATTTAATGCTTTAACTTATTTTAAAGTATAGCAACTAAAATCGTGTTATGTAATAAGTGCTGAGTGCTAAGTTTTTTCGAAGCTAAATCCCAATATTAATGAAATAAGGGAAAATTGCTATGTTTTGCTAAGACTTTAGTCTTACCAAGATAGCAAAACTTTTAAATACAAAAATATCTTTTA
>CAYMGA010000110.1:0-4186 GCA_964389865.1 uncultured Nitratifractor sp. | reverse complement strand
CAACTACCACCATAAGTATCTACTATTATCTTTCTTCCTGTAAGTCCTGCATCACCTTGTGGTCCACCAATTACAAATCTACCTGTTGGATTTATATGATAAGTTATATCTTTAGCAATTAACTCTTGTGGAATAACGCTTTCTATAACCTCTTTTATAATATCTTTATGTAACTGTTCTTGAGTCACTTCTGGTGCATGTTGAGTTGATACAACCACAGTTTTTACCTCTACAGGTTTTTCATCTCTATATAAAACAGTAACTTGTGCTTTACCATCTGGTCGAAGGTAAGGTAAAGTTCCATTTTTTCTAACTTGTGCTAATTTAGCAGTTATTTTATGAGCAAGTAGTATTGGCAGGGGCATAAGCTCTTTTGTTTCATTACAAGCATAACCAAACATTAAACCTTGGTCTCCTGCACCTATTTCACCACTAGCTTGGTCAACACCTTGATTAATATCACAACTTTGCTCTCCAATTGCATTTAAAACACCAGCACTTCTGTAATCGAAGCCATAAGTAGAATCGGTATATCCTATCTCTCTGATAACCTCTCTTGCAATATCTTGCATAGGTGCGTAGGTATTAGTTTTTAATTCACCTGTAATTAAACATAATCCATTACTTACAAGTGTTTCACAAGCTACTCTTGCACTTTTGTCTCTTTCGATAATATAATCTAAAATAGCATCACTTATTTGGTCTGCCATCTTGTCAGGATGTCCTTCTGTTACTGATTCGCTACTAAATAGATATTCACTCATTATCTTATCTCCTTTTTTAGCTTTCTAATTTTATACTATTAGCAATCTGTTTAGGTGTAATACCCAAATACTCTTCTACTATAGATGTTTTTCCATGAGGAATAAATTTATCTCTATACTCATAGCTAATTAACTCTATATCTTTAATTTTCTCACTTTCTAAAAACTCTAAAATTGCACTAGCTACACCACCCATAAAAGCACTATCACTAAAGACATACCAACTTTTATATATTTTACTTAACTCTTTTAGCATCTCTTTATCTAGGGGTTTAACAAATCTTAAATCTAATATAGCTATATCTTCATCAATTAATTTTGCTGTTTGAATTGCTCTACCTACACCATTACCATAACCAATAAATAATTTACTATTACCCTCTTTAATTAAATGTGATTTACCAAATTTAAATTCAGGAACTTCAAAATTATCAGCTAAAAACTCTCCTCTTGGGTATCTAATTGCAAGAGGTGTATTAAAATCAACTGCAAAATCTAATAATTTTTTAAAACTATCTTCATTTATTGGAGCAGCAAGTGTCATATTTGGAATAGCTCTTAAAAAACTAATATCAAAAGCACCTTGATGTGTCTCTCCATCTTCTCCAACAATTCCAGCTCTATCCATTGCAAAAACAACACCAAGGTTCATTAAAGCAATATCGTGTATTACTTGGTCATAACCTCTTTGTAAAAATGTAGAGTAAATTGTGCAAAATGGTTTAAATCCTTCCTTTGCTAAAGGCCCCATAGATGTAACTGCGTGTTGCTCTGCGATTGCTACATCCCAAAATCTATTAGGAAACTCTTTTATAAGAGGGCTCAATCCCGTTCCACTAGGCATTGCAGCTGTAACTCCAACTATCTTCTCATTCTCTTTTGCAAGTTTTAATAGATACTCGCTATAAATTGCAGTAGCACTCTTTTTGGTACTCTTTTTTATCGATTTACCACTATTTAAATCAAATGCACTAACCCCATGCCAATGCTCTTGGGGACCTTCTGCTATCTCATAACCCTTTCCTTTAGTGGTTTGAGCATGAACAATTACAGGTTTTTTTAGTGACTTTGCTAACTCTAAAGCCTCTATAATACCTTCTATATTATGACCTCTAATAGGCCCTATATACTCAATACCAAGCTCTTCAAATAGTAATCCAGGTGTTATTAATTTAAAAGAGTCTTCAAATCTTTTTGCCATATAAGATGCACTATCTGGCATATGCTCTAGCATAGATTCAACTCTTTTTTTAAACTTTTGATAAAATGGTGTAGCCATTCCTTTAGATAAGTATCTACTAATTGCACCTATTGGCTGTGCTATACTCATTTCATTATCATTTAAAATAATTACAACAGGATATTTTCTATCTCCTAATTCATTTAATGCTTCATAAACCATACCTGCACTCATTGAGCCATCACCAATAAAGGCAACTGGTATTCTATCTTCTCTCTTTAGTGCAATAGCTTTTGCCGCACCGACTGCTAACGATATAGAGGTAGAACTATGTCCTGCTTTATAGTAGTCATATCTACTCTCATCAGGTGAAGTGTAACCACAAATTCCACCAAATTGACGCAGTGTATCAAAACTATCCCATCTATCAGTAAGTAATTTATGAGCATAAGCTTGATGGCTAACATCAAATATAAAGGGGTCTTTTTCTACATCAAATACATGGTGCATCGCAACTATTAAATCTGTTGCACCAAGAGTTGAACTTAAATGTCCACCATTTTGACTAACAGTTTTTAGAATTTTATCTCTAATTTTTTGAGCTAACTCTTTTAATTCATCGATAGAATAGTTTTTTATATCCAAATTCATCACCTCTTTTTAGACTCTTTAATAAATTGAAAAATATTATAAATATCAATTTCATTTATCTGTTTATATTCTAAATTTAAACTCTCTATAGCCTCTTTTATCTCATAAATAGAGAGTGTTTTACTTTTTTTATTATCTTTATTATTAGTAAAAATTGGTTTAGAGTCTAATAGTTTAACTTTAAGCACTATATCTCCTTACTTAAAGCCTCTAATAACTTACTATTTTGCTCCTCTAAACCTATTGTTACTCTAATAGCATTTAAGCCATAACTTGCTAAATCTCTAACTATTATACCATTTTTCATTAAAGTATTAGCAATTTTAGAGGAGTCTTGAGGTTTTTTAAATTTTAAAGTTATAAAGTTTGTAAAGCTAGGAATATACTCAATATTATTACTATTAGCAAACTCTATATATCTTTTCATTTGCTCTTTATTTAATTTAATACTCTTTTTTACAAACTCTTCATCTCTACAAGCTTCTATTGCAGCAGCTAAAGATAGAGTTGTGATATTAAATGGGGGTCTAACTTTATATAAAACATCTATTATACTGCTATTTGCAATACCATAGCCAACCCTCATTCCTCCTAAACCATAAGCTTTAGAGAATGTCCCAAGATATATTACATTTTCAAACTCAATAAAATCATTTGGACTTAATTTATACTCTTCATCTTCTACATACTCCATATAAGCACAATCAACTACAACTAAAGACTCTTTTGAAGTTGCTTGAATAATCTCTAAAATATCCTCTTTTTTTGTTGCATCACCTGTTGGATTATTAGGAGTGCAAATATATACAATATCTGGATTCTCTTGAGCGATTTTATCTTTAAATTCACTAACTATATGTTGATAACTTGCAGTTTTAATAACTTTTGCACCAAATTGCTTGGCATATATCTCATACATTGCAAATGTTACATTAGAAGTTAAAATTTTAGAGTTACTATTTAATTTAGCATGTGATAAAAACTCTAAAATTTGGTCACTTCCTGCTCCAATTATAAGTTGATTCTTTTCTATATTAAATCTTTTACAAAGTTCCTCTTTTAACTCAAACATACTATCATCAGGATATATAGATGCTTTAGTAGCATTTTTTTTAATTACTTCTACAACTTTTGGTGAACATCCTAGAGGGTTTTCATTAGATGCTAATTTAATAACATCTTTTGCATCTATTCCAAACTCTCTTACTACAAGCTCTATTGGTTTACCAGCTTCGTAAACTTTTATATCATCTAAATATCTATTAAACATCATCTGCTTCCTTTATATATGAACCTAAAAATTTAATTTCATCTCTATATTTATTTAAAATATTTTCTATATCACTATCATTTTTATGACCATTAAACTCTAAGAAAAATATAGAATGACCTCCTACAATGTGTGATTTAATTTTTGTTAAATCAATATTGTGTGCTTTAAAATCTAATAAAAAATCAACTAATGCCCCTGGTTTATTTTGAAGTTTTGCTAAAATAGTTGTTTTATCATCACCAGTTGCCACATTTTCAAAATTACTAATTACAAAAAATCTTGTTCTATTTTTATCATCATCTTCTATATTTCTAAACA
>CAYMGA010000109.1:0-4201 GCA_964389865.1 uncultured Nitratifractor sp. | reverse complement strand
GATTTAATTTTATAGATAACTCTATCGATCCATTTACTATAATAGTTGAACCAGAAAGTGGATATGCTTATTTAGACGAGAATAATAAACTGTAACTAACTTTATCTATATTAGTAGCAGTTATAAATTTTTCTCTTCTTTTTTTTCTTTATCGATTAAATCTAGCCTCTCTCCATCTTCATTAAATTTACTTTGAAAATTTCTAAGGATAATAATAAATGTCATATAAGCAAAGAGTATAGCTGCTATAATATAAAGATAATCAAAAAAACTCAATACTCTTCCCCCCTACTCTTTAAATTCAATTAAAATTTTATTAAAATCTATTTTATCATAATTTTGTCTTAGGGCTTCATAAGTTACTATACCTGTACTTGTTGCTAAATTTAGGCTTCTTCCCTTTGCTCCCATGGGTATTGTGATACATTTATCTAAATGCTCTTTTAATAACCACTCTGGAAGACCTTTTGTTTCAGAACCAAATAGTATATAATCTCCAATTTCAAACTTTGCATTCCAATATAAATTATCAGTTTTTGTTGTTGCAAAATACATTTTATCTATTGGATTATTTGCTAAAAATTCACCTAAACTTTTCCAAACTTTTAATTCTAATTGATTCCAATAATCTAACCCTGCTCTTTTAACTGCACTTTCAGATATATCAAAACCTAAAGGTTCAATTAAATGCAAAGTTGCATCTAAATTTACACACATTCTTCCAATACTACCAGTATTTGGTGGAATTTGAGGTTCTACTAAAACTATATTAAACATTTAAAATACAACCGTTTTATTTTTATATACAAATACTCTATCTTCTAACACCATCTTTAAAGCACGAGATAAAACTATTTTTTCTACATCTCTACCAGCTTGTTGCATATCTCTCCAAGTATATCTATGATTTACTGGCACTACATCTTGGGCAATTATAGGACCTTCATCTAAATCGTTAGTTACAAAATGAGCAGTTGCTCCAATAATTTTAACACCTCTCTCATATGCTTGTTTATATGGATTTGCACCAATAAATGCCGGTAAAAATGAATGGTGTATATTTATTATTTTACCTTCATATCTAGATACAAATTTTGGAGTTAAAATACGCATATATTTAGCTAAAACAATATAGTCAAAATCAAACTCTTTTAATTTCTTTAATACTAAATCTTCATGAGCCTCTCTTGAAATATTATCAGCACTAATATAGATAAATGGTATATTAAACTGTTCTACTAACCCTTTTAAATTATCTCTATTAGCAATTACAGCTAAAATATTTGCTTCTAACTCTCCAGCTTGGTGTCTAATTAATATATCTCCAAGAGCATGAGACTCTTTTGTTGCCATAAGTATAATATTTTTTTTTCTAGGGGGAGTAACTTTAATATTTACACTTTTATCTAATTTCTCTTTTAAAGTATCTTCTAACTCTTGTGGTTCAAACTCTCCTCTTACAACACTTCTCATAAAGAAATATCTATTTTCTGGCTCTACAAATTCTCTGTTACTATCTATATTTAAATTCATTTCATAAAATATCTTAGATACTTTATACACGAGCCCCTTACTATCTGGACAATCTATTAAAACTCTAGCTCTTTTTTCCATTATTTAACTCTTAGAGATACTATTTGCAATAATACTACCCATTTCAGAACAAGATACAATCTCTTTTGCATCAAATGCTCCAATATCTCCTGTTCTATAACCTTGTGCTAAAACTTTTTTAATAGCACTATCTATTGCATTTGCCGCATCTTCTTCTCCAAGCTCATATTTTAATAGCATAGCAGCACTAGCAATTGTAGCAATTGGATTTGCAATACCCTGTCCTGCAATATCTGGAGCAGAACCATGTATTGGTTCATAGAGTCCAGCTTTACCACCAACACTAGCACTTGGAAGTAAACCAATAGAACCACTTAACATACTAGCTGCATCAGATAATATGTCTCCAAAGATATTACCAGTTACTATAACATCAAATTGTCTTGGTTCTTTAATAAGTTGCATTGCAGCATTATCGACATACATATGAGTTAATTCCACTTCTGGATACTCTTGTGAAATTTCTTCTACAACTTCACGCCATAGTTGGCTAACTTCTAATACATTTGCTTTATCTACAGAGCAAACTCTTTTATCTCTTTTCATTGCAATATCAAATGCAACTCTTGCAATTCTCTCTATCTCTTCTCGAGTATATACCATTGTATTAAATGCTTTATCTTTACTATACTCTCTTGGGTCTCCAAAGTATATTCCACCAGTTAACTCACGAACCACCATAATATCTACACCTTTAACAACATCTGCCTTTAGTGTAGATGCATTAATCAACTCATCATAAACTGTTGCAGGACGCAAATTCGCAAAAGTTCCCATCTCTTTACGAAGTGCTAAAAGACCACTCTCTGGGCGTAAATGTCTATCTAAATTATCCCATTTAGGACCACCAATTGCTCCAAATAAAACAGCATCTACTCTTTTTACACCAGCTATTGTCTCTGGTGGTAAAGGAACACCTGTTTCATCAATTGCAGCACCACCTAGTAAAAACTCTTCATATTTTAAATCAAAACCAAATTTAGAAGCAGTTGCATCTAAAACATTAATAGCTTCATCAATAATTTCTGGTCCAATACCATCACCTTTAATAATACCTATTTTATATACTTTTCCCATCTTTAATTATCCTTAATTTTGTGCTATCTCTTTTTTGGCAAACTCTATTAATCCACCAGCATCTACTAACTCTTGCATAAAAGAAGGAATAGGAGTAAATTTATAGCTTTTAGCAGTAGTCTCATTTATAACTTCACCTTTATCCATATCTATCTTAATAATATCACCCTCATTTATCTCATCTATCTCTTTAACTTCAAAAATAGGAAGTCCCATATTAAATGCATTTCTATAGAAAATTCTTGCAAAAGTAGGTGCAATTACAGCAGAAACTCCTGCCTCTTTTAAAGCAATTGGAGCATGCTCTCTACTACTTCCACATCCAAAATTTTCATCTGCAACGATTATATCACCCTTTTGCATTTTTTGTGTAAATTTTGGATCTGCATCTTCCATAATATGTTTTGCTAACTCTTTAGGATCACTTGTATTCAAGTATCTTGCTGCAATAATAATATCTGTATCAATATTTTTTCCAAATTTCCAAACTTTGCCTCTCACAAAATATCCTTAATAATTTTTTTGTGATTATACCCAAATTTTATTATTTATAAAAATATTTAAAAAAAAATCTCTTTTTTGTTAAAAATAGAAAAAATTTCGGTATAATATATATCTTAAAAATTTAAATGATTTTACTACTTGATTTATAATTTTCACTACCCACAGGAGTTACTACATATGGCTACAAAAAAAACAAAAGACCCACTAGAGATAATTGAAAAAGAGTTTTCTAAATTAAAAAAGAATTCATTTGCAACTTATGAGAATATAGCAAAACATTTTGAAAAAGCACCAACAGTAGCACAAGCTAAAAAAGTCAAATCTTTAGCTAAAAAAAATAGAGTTAATATAATATCAGCTTCTGAAGCTGCAAAACTTTTACACGATAAAAGAAGCGAAGAGTTAAAAGTTGCAAGAGAAGCCGCATATGAAGCTGAAGTTGAAGATGAGTTTGATATTACAAAGGATAAAGAGCTTTTAGAGTGGAGTAGAAGTGATTCTCCTGTTCGTATGTATTTAAGAGAGATGGGTAAAATTCCTCTACTTACGAAAGAAGAGGAGATAGAATTAAGTCAAAGAATTGAAGAGGGTGAAGATATTATAATTGATGCTATATGCTCTGTTCCATACTTAATTGATTATATTTTAAATTATAAAGAACCATTATTAAATAGAGAAAGAAGAGTAAAAGAGTTATTTAAAAGTTTTGATGATGCAGACAATACAGAAGAGAATGAAAATGAAGAAGATATTGAAGAAAACGAAGATGAAAAATCACCAAAACAAGATAAAAGAAGCTTACAAGTTATCGAAAAATTTAAGGCATTAGAAAAAGCCAAAAAAGATTGGATGAAAGAGAAAGATAAATACGATAAACTTATTGAAGAGAATAAAGCAACTGAAGATGCAATTTTTCATCAAAGTTTAAAAGTTGCTCAAAAAAAACATATATTAAAAGAGGCACTTTTAAACCTTGGACCAACAAGTAAGCTTATAAATGAGCTTG
>CAYMGA010000108.1:0-4219 GCA_964389865.1 uncultured Nitratifractor sp. | reverse complement strand
CGCCAAAGTCTATTATTTGCATATCTTTGTTTAGTGGAATATTTTTAGCAATTACATCTGCAATAGCTTTTGCATTTTGCACACGGCGACTCTTTAAATCCCAACTACTTGCTCTACTATCAAAAGTTGCCATATTAATCTTTAATAAAGTTAATAGAGATTGAATTTACACAATGTCTAGTATTTTTAGGTGTAAAGCCTTCACCTCTAAATATATGCCCTAAGTGTCCACCACAATTTGCACATACTATCTCTACTCTTCTACCATCTGCATCTGGTAACTCTTGGACTGCACCCTCTATTGCATCATCAAAGCTTGGCCATCCTGTGCCAGAGTCAAATTTTGCATTAGATTTAAAAAGTGGGGCATTACACTGTTTACATATATATGTGCCATCTTCTTTATAATCCCAATATTTACCACTAAAAGGCATCTCTGTGCCTTTATTTAATATTACTCTCTTCTCTTCTTCTGTTAATTTATTATAAGCCATTATCTATCCTTAATTTTTTGATACTCTTTAGTAAGCTCTTGTACCAACTCGTTAGGCGTTAAATTTGGCATAGATTCTAATATCTCTTGCATTACTACATTATCCTCTTTTCCATTCCAAACTTTAATATAGCTTCCATCTTTGTATCCATTATCTTGGCGAAATTGATTTAAAATATTCTTACCTATATATAGTTTATACAACTCTTCAAAACTTAAGCCCAATTTTACATTTAACTCAAAATAACTCTTTATAAAATTTTCTAATTCAAAATTACACAAAAGTTCTTTTATAAAACTCTCTATAGCCTCAATTTGCTTATAGGGGTTATTCTCTTCTTTTGCATCTATAGACGAAATTATATCTTCAGTTTTTGTAGCCAACTCTTTTAGGGTTAAGTTCTCAGCTTCTACTTTATTTACTCTTAGCATTTCACTCAATACAAAGTGCCAAATATCTACTAACTCTATCTTTACATTTTCATAATCAACTTTCGCATCTATATTTTTCCAATGTTTCCAAGGATAAGAGTCTATAAGTTCAGCTGCTTCTAAATAGATACATCTTCTCCAATCTATTATTTTACCTTGTTTTGTAACTCCATTTTCCCAACCTAATCCATTTGTATTATCATTTAATTGTTGTTGAAGATTTAACATAACCTCTATTTTACTCACACCCTACTCCTTACTATCTAAATACTCTTGAATTGAATCTCTTAATTTGCTATATACAAAATAATCTTTATAATTTTCTATCTTACCACCACTAGCATTTGGATGTCCACCACCATTACCTATGAGTTCTGCCATTTTAGATACATCTACTTTATTATTGCTTCTTAAACTAAAACCACCTCTTGAGTTTACATCCATATAAAAATCAAAATCCTCATTTTCTAATAAAAAGTTATTTCCAATTAACGAAGTATTACCAGTTGAATATGTTAAAATACCAACCTTTCCATTATATGTTATCTTCATTTTATCTTTATTCTTAGTTAAAATATTAGTTACAAAAGTTGCTACTAAATTATCTTTAGTATCATTTTTAATACCTTTAAAAAACTCTTTTTTAATAAAGTGTAATCTATCGTCTAACTCAATTGGTGCATCTTCTAGTGGATAGTTATCTAAGATTTTTTTTGCACTATCAATAAGTTTAAATTTATACTCTCTATCTTCAGCAGCAAATACTACTCTATTAACCTCTCTTGCCCCACTAATCATTCCTAGCAATACTCTGCCATAATCAAAATATTTACTATCATCTACCCAAATATCAATGGCATTTATCGCTTCTACTATTTTAGAGAAATTACCTTCTTTATCAAAATCAAAACTATTTTGTAACCAATTATATGTAATTAAAGTTGCACACTTTGTTGTATCTAAGTTATACCATGCAAATTTTTCATCTGCATTTTTACCAGTTGCATGATGGTCTAAAAGTAGTAGTTTTGCACCTAACTTAATTGCCTCTTTTTCTAATTTACCAGCCTCTTTTGTTGTTAAGTTTAAATCTGTTATTAAAATTAGTGGCTTAAACTCTTCACTTTTTTGATTCTTTATATCATCTATAATCTCTTCTAATCTTTGAGTAACTTCTGCACCATAATTTGCATTATAAAAGTTTATATTGTCAAAAACTTGACTTGTTAAATATTGACATCCATATCCATCTAAATCTATATGAGATAGATGAAAAATATAGTTAAAATCTTTATCCATTAAATAACTCTTTTAGTGTAATATTTTTTAAATAGTTATCTATTTTAAATTGAAACCTTGCTAAAAAAGGCGAAATAGAGCAAGTACCAACTATGCCATTTGGACAAGCCTGAGATAGACAATCAAATACTGCAATACTTTTCCCTTCTGCAGCATTAATTATATCGTAAATAGTTATATCTTGGGTATCTTTTCCTATTGTATAGCCACCTTGTGCGCCTCTGTGCGATACTAAAATACCAGCTCTTGTTAAATTTTGTAAAATTTTAGCTAAAAAACTTTTTGAAATATTCAACTCTTTAGCTAACTGCTCTGAACCAATAGGTATATCGCTTTTAACGATAATATCTAAGGCTAAGAGAGCATACTCACTTGCTCTAGTTAGTAACATTTTTTGCCTTCTTTACTATATTTTATATAGGACTATTTTACTCTAATTTAAATTATAAATGGTTTATTTATTGTTTTTATTTACTCTTAATAAAAATTTAGATACTATTTCAGCTCAAAATAAAATACCAATCAGGAGGTCACCATGGCTTTAGATTCGGCGAAAAAGCAAGAGATTATCTCTAAGTTTGCTCGTAACGATAAAGACACAGGTTCAACAGAGGTTCAAGTAGCTCTATTAACAGATAGAATTAAGTATTTAACAGAGCATTTAAAAGTAAATAAAAAAGATCACAGCTCAAGAGTTGGTCTATTAAAACTTGTTGGTCAAAGAAGAAGATTAATGAGATACTTAAGAAAAAAAGATTTCGCTAAATATACTGAAATCAAACAAGCACTAGGAATTAGAAACTAATTCCTCTTCGCTTTCTTCCCCCCTTCTATTTTAATTAATTTTTTAAATTTTATTTTTTTTATTACTTTTATCAAAAAACCATCTTTTGGGCTTCTATTTCAAAGTTGAGTCTATTTATATAAAGTTTTTTTAGTCTAAACACTATATTATACCTTGACAAATTTAACTCAATATTATATAATTCTCAAAATCTTTTAAAAATGGAGGCAAAAATGAGCCAAGAAGATAAAAAAATAGAAGAAGAAAAAGTTGAAGAGAGTGTAAAAAATGAAGAGACTCAAGATAATAAATCTAAAGAGGAGGAAGATAATATAGAAAATGAATTAAAAAAATGTCAAGAAGAGTTAAAAGAGAAAGAGAATGAGTTTTTAAGAGCTTATGCAGATTTAGAAAATACTAAAAGAAGATTAGAAAAAGATAAAAATACTGCTTTAATGTATGCAAATGAGAGTTTTGCAAAAGATTTATTAACAGTTTTAGATACTTTTGAAAATGCATTAAAATCGATTGAACAAATCGATGCAAATGATGAAGATGCTATTAATAAGATTAAGGAGGGAATGAGTTTAACTTATGAACAACTTTTATCTATTTTAAAGAAAAATGGTGTAGAAGAGATAGAGTGCGAAAAAGAGTTTGACCCAAATCATCACCAAGCAGTAATGCAAGAAGAGAGTGAGAACCATGAAAGTGGTCAAATTGTAAAAGTTTTACAAAAAGGTTATAAGTTAAAGGATAGACTACTTAGAGCCTCTATGGTTTCAACTTGTAAGTAAAATGAGCCAATGCAACTTAAGTTGCAAATAAACTTTATAAAAAAAGATATAATTACAATAAATTTAAGCAAGGAGATAAAAAATGGCTAAAACAATAGGTATAGATTTAGGAACAACAAACTCTGCAATGGCAGTGTATGAAGGTGGAGAGGCAAAAATTATTGCCAACAAAGAAGGAAGAAACACTACACCATCAATCGTTGCTTTTACAGATAAAGGTGAAGTATTAGTAGGTGAGACTGCAAAAAGACAAATGGTTACAAACCCAGAAAAAACTATCTACTCTGTTAAGAGAATTATGGGTTTAATGTGCAACGAAGATAAAGCAAAAGAGGCAAAAGAGAGACTTCCATACCATGTAGTAGATAAAAATGGTGCTTGTGCAATCGAAGTTGATGGTAAAACTTATACACC
>CAYMGA010000107.1:0-4255 GCA_964389865.1 uncultured Nitratifractor sp. | reverse complement strand
AGATAGAGATATTATTTTGCACCTTTACACCATTGCCTACTTTAACCTTTGGACCTACAACACAGTTTTGTCCAAAAGAGCAGTTTTTGCCTATGGTTGTGTTTGATAGGATATGGCTGAAGTGCCAAATTTTAGTGTTTTCTCCTATTTGGACATTATTGTCTATGAAGGATGACTCGTGAGCATAGTAGTTTTTGGTTTCTGGTTTCTGGTTTTTGGTGTTCATCTTCCCCTCTTTATTGATGTTATTAATGCATTAAGCATTTTTTTAATACTTATAATTTTTGTTTGAATAGTTTGATACTCATCGATATATCCAACATTTTTAGCTATTAATAGCTGTGTCTCTAATTCACAAAGTGAACCAAGTGCAATATATAAAAATTGAATAAACTCTTTTTTTGAATTTCTCGAACTTCCTTCTGCTATATTACTAGGAATTGATACAGCAGATCTACGAATTTGGTCTGATAAAGCATAGGTTTCTTCTTTGGGTAGAAATTTTACAAGTTTATATACATCTGTTACTAATTCTATGGACATTTGCCATACTTCTAACTTTTCATAACCAGTCACTCTAAACCTCCACCAAAAACTAAAAACTAAAAACTAGAAACTAGAAACCAGTTCACAAAACGGATGATACTCCCCAACCAAACCAACAGGCTCTTGGTTTCTAATATTTGATACTATCTCGATAGAGTTTCTTGCTTCATCTAAGCCAAAGCCATTGCCTTTTAGAATCTCTTCATAACTTCTTGTATGAAGTTCTGTAAAGCCTCCACTAAACTCTATCTCTTCTCCATCTACTGTAATGCTTCTATATGTTCTTTGTCCTGTTGCTTTTATCTCTTCTGGGATGTAGTCATATTTAACACTCAAAAACCATCTAACTCTTGCATGTTTTAATTTCAAATATCCTGCATTTGCAAACTCTGTTTTTAAGTGAACAATATTCTCTTCTACATCTCCAAAGATCCAACTTAGCATATCATAAAAGTGAACACCTATATTTGATGCAAGTCCTCCACTTTTAGAGTGGTCACCTTTCCAGCTTATAAAATACCATTTACCTCTACTTGTTAGGTATGTTAAATCAATATCATAAACTTTATTTGGATTTTCTTGAAGCTCTTTTGTAATTTTCTCTTTAAGTGCTACTATTGAGTCATGCAATCTAAGTTGTAAAATATTATATACTCTTTTACCTGTTCTTTTCTCTACCTCTTTTAAGGCATCTATATTCCATGGGTTAAGAACCAATGGCTTTTCACAAATTGCATCTGCTCCACTTCTTAAAGCCCATCTTATGTGAGCATCGTGCAGATAGTTAGGTGTAGCAATAGATACATAATCTAACCCTTTACCACTATTTCTTAATTTATCTGCAAATCTATCAAATCTCTCAAACTCTGTAAAAAAACTAGCATCTGGGAAATGACTATCTATTATTCCTACACTATCACACTTATCCATAGCAGCTACTAGCTCATTACCTGTATCTTTAATTGCCTTCATATGTCTTGGAGCAATATATCCAGCTGCTCCAATTAATCCAAACTTTTTCATCTATTTAATACTCCTTATATAATTACTATTCACTAATCAACAATCACTAATCACCAACCTAAAGTCTCCAAGTTGCCTCTTTTACAATACCTTTAATATCCATAATAACTTCTGGATTAGTAGATATTCTCTTATAATCATCTATACTCAACTCTTTAAATTGATTATGAGCAACTGCAACTATAATTGCATCATATTTTTTATCTTCTTTAAATGGATTAACTCTTAATATAGGGTGAGGAAAGCTTTTTCTCTCTACTTCACTATCAACCCAAGGATCATATGCATCTACGCTAACTCCATAATCTTCTAATTCTCTAATAATATCTATAACTTTAGTATTTCTTGTATCTGGGCAATTCTCTTTAAAAGTAACTCCCATTACTAAAACATTAGAGCCTTTTATTTTTTTATCAGCTTTAATCAAATGCTTAACAGTCTGCTCTGCAATATGTTTACTCATACCATTATTAATTTGTCTTGCACCCAATATTAGGTTTGGTCTATAACCAAGTTGCTCTGCTCTAAAGGTAAGGTAGTATGGGTCAACACCAATACAGTGTCCACCAACAAGTCCAGGTTTAAGCTTGATAAAATTCCATTTAGTAGCTGCTGCTTCAATAACTTCATTTGTATCTATATTCATTGCATCAAAGATTAAAGACAATTCATTAACCAAGGCGATATTTACATCTCTTTGAGTATTCTCAATTACTTTACTAGCTTCTGCAACTTTAATTGATGATGCCAGATGTGTTCCTGCTGTAATAATACTTTTATACAAATCATCAACCTCTTTTGCAATCTCTGGGGTTGAACCACTTGTAACTTTAAGTATTTTAGTCACAGTATGCTCTTTATCTCCTGGGTTAATTCTCTCTGGGCTATAACCTGCAAAGAAATCCTCATTAAATTTCAAGCCACTAACTCTTTCTATCTCTGGCACACAAACCTCTTCTGTAACTCCAGGGTAAACTGTAGATTCATAAATAACTATATCACCTTTTTTAAGAACTTTACCAATACTTTGAGACGATTTTATCAAAGGTGTCAAATCTGGTCTATTATCTTTATCTATTGGAGTAGGAACTGTAACTATATAGATATTACAATCTTTAATATCTTCTAAATTTGTAGAAAATTTCATTCCATTACTAAGAGCCTCTCTCATTTGAGACTCATTTAACTCTAATGTTCTATCATAGCCTTCATTTAACTCTTTTACTCTTAGTTCATTTATATCAAAGCCTACTACTGGATATTTAAAGCTAAAAGCGTGTGCCAATGGCAATCCTACATAACCTAAACCGATTATTGCTAATTTTTTTTGCATAATTTTTATCTCTCCTTTTCTAAGATTTAATTTGAAAAAAATCTAAATACCAATCTATAAAGTTACTAACCCCCTCTTCTATAGAGGTATTTGGTTTGTATCCTAAATCTTCTATTAAATCATTTACATCGGCATATGTGCTAGGGACATCTCCAGCTTGTATTGGCAACATATTTTTTTTAGCTTTTTTTCCTAGTTTTTTCTCTATTGCTTCTATAAAATCCATTAGTTTTACAGGATTATTATTACCAATATTATATATTTTATATGGAGCAGATGACCTTGATGGGTCTTTATGATCCCAATTTGGATTTGGTTTTGGTGGGCTATCATTTACTCTTATGACCCCTTCTACAATATCATCTATATAAGTAAAATCTCTTTGCATATTGCCATAGTTAAATACATCTATTGCTTTATCTTCTATAATAGCTTTTGTAAAAAGATATAGTGCCATATCTGGTCGTCCCCAAGGTCCATAAACAGTAAAAAATCTAAGTCCAGTTGTTGGTATATTATATAGATGGCTATATGTGTGAGCCATTAACTCATTACTCTTTTTACTTGCAGCATATAGACTTATTGGATGGTCAACATTTGCTTTTGTGCTAAATGGTTGCTCTTCATTTAAGCCATAAACACTAGAACTACTAGCATATGTTAAGTTTTTAATACTATTATCTCTACAAGCTTCTAAAATATTTAAAAAACCGACTATATTACTATCAATATAAGCATGAGGATTTGTTAAAGAGTATCTAACTCCTGCTTGTGCGGCAAGATTTATAACAGTATCAAACTTTTCATCTTTAAATAATCTATTTATATTATCTCTATCTTCAAGATTTAACTTGATAAATTTATAATTTTTATATTTAGATGATTGTAATATTTTATTATACTCAATACTATTACCATCTTCTAAACTTTCAATTATACCAGCTCTTTGAAGTCTTCCATACTTTACTCTAATATCATAGTAGTCATTAATATTATCTAAACCTACTACTTCATCACCTCTATCAAGAAGCTTAATAGCTAAATGACTACCTATAAATCCTGCTGTTCCTGTTACTAAGATTTTCACTAAGATTTACCTTTGTTATATAATTTCCTTTAGTTCGTAGCGAAATTATAACAAAACTTTTTAGAGTTTATTAGTTTTTTTGACAAAAAGTCCTCTTTTTTTATTTTGGCATCATAAGTATAAAAAATAATATTAAGGGCATATAGGTGTAAAGGTATGAAGGGGTAGAGATAATAAATTGATAATATGATATTACTTTCTATGCACTAGGTCTATCCGATGAGAATTTAATCAAACTTTAATTGAAATTTATTGAGGTCTTTAAA
>CAYMGA010000106.1:0-4284 GCA_964389865.1 uncultured Nitratifractor sp. | reverse complement strand
TTTTATCTAAAAGATATATCTTGATATTATGATGAGCAGATTTTAAATTTTTAAACTTATAATTAAATTTAAAACCTGATTTGAGATATCTGTCGTCATTAAAATACTCTTTTACATCTGGTCTTAATATTCTTGATTTAGCTAAGAATCTTTTAGAATCTATCTCTATAACTACTGTATAATTTGTAGATGGATAGTTATTAACCACATACCAACCTTCTATACTAATCATATTTTTTCTATTTTTTATTGATTCTACATTTACTCTTGTATGAAGGTTTCTATTTATATCAATAGGCACACTATTTAAATTGGCAATCTCTGTATTGATATCTATTATTTTAGCATAAGCTTTACACTCATGATTTACAAATTTTATACTTAAATTATAGTTTTTACCTTGCTCTAAGTTATCTAACTTAAAGGCGATATCTAATTTTGTAAATTTTAAATTCTTGCTATTAAACTTACTGCTATATCTAGGATAAAAAGTTTGACTATACTTATCTAGCGATACAACAACTGCACATATATTAGCATTTGCTTTTTTATCATATGCAAATCCTTTTATCTCTATTGGTCTTGTTGTATCTATAATTTTTAATGTATGCACATTTGACTTATTAGTTAAAATATTATTATTTATTTCTATAGTATAGTTTATATCCCCATTAATAGTTGGTAATTTTTTTATTTTTGAAGGAAGAGTTATTTTGTCTATTCCAAAGAAAATTTTATCCTCTTTTGCTTTTTTTAATCTTGCTTCTGCATGTCCAACAGATGGAAAAAGAAGACCATTTTGAGCTTGATAGTATCTACGCTCGAATTCAGGTATGCTAACAATAAAATGATATATATATGCAAATATAGAAATAATATATCCAATATAAATTAGTTTAATATTAAAGTTATATCTGCTAATATATCCTATATATATCAAAGAAGTTAAAAGTAGTGAGTATATAGCATATCTAGAGCTTAGAGCCTGTTCTGCTCCTGCTCCTGCCCTTGATAATCCAGCTAGTGATGCAGTAACAATTATAAATATAATTAACCAGCCAATAAATGGCAGTTTTTTTAAGAAATATTTAATATTAAATATAAATAAAATAATAGAAATTATACCAATATATAGTGATATAGGAGATTTTCTTCCCCAATTTCCTAAAAAGTTAAAAATATACTCTATATATGATGGTAGCGCATATTTTAAAAGTTCAATTGGATTTGTGCTTCTAGTAGAGCGTTCAAAATGTAGCAGATAAAAATATATTCCTGCAATAATTATAATTATTACTATAGATTGCAGTAAAAATTTCCATTTTTTTTCCAATATAGCATATAATATAAATATTGGTATTAGTGCAAAACCACCCCCACCAGTAAACACAGCAAATATAAAAAATATATAAGTTAAGATATATTTGTTAGATACCATATAGTATATGGAAAGAGTTGCAAAAAGTAGTTGCCAATATTGTTGAATTGATGTCATTGCCCAAGTTGTCAGTGCAGATTGTGAAAAGTTTAGCATTACTATTGCTACAGGGGCAAATAGAAATATACTAGAATTAACATATCTCTTAAAATATCTCCATATTATATAGAGTAAAATAAAAAGTCCTAAATTTCCAAAAATAGTTAAGTGTATAAAATTAACTTCATTATCTATATAGTATTGTAGTAAATGTATTACTCTATTAAATGCTATTCTGTGATCTCCATGTTGCTGAAAAAGAAGTGTAAAATTATCTGATATACTATTGTGTAAAAATTGATGTAAAAAATCTAATACTGTATCATAATCATCCATTACAGGCATAAAAGATGTATATTTAAGAATAATAGCACAATAGAGAATAATTACTAATAAAATTAATGTAAGTGCAACTTTGTCTATGGTTCTATATTTAGTCACTTTTTACTTCCTTGGTGTATATATTTAATATAATTATATAGCTAAATACCATGCTAATAAACATTAAACTAGCTAAAATATCTCCATTGCTAAATAGATAATCTTTTATATATGCATAAACAAATATATATATATTTAATGCTCCTAATATATAAAAAAGATATTTGTTAAATCTATATACCACCAATAAAGTAGCAATAAATCCACTAAACCACCCAAAATACGCACCTTGATGAACAACCGTTCCTCTTGTTAAGAGTAAGCTCCATATTATAGTATAGATAAAAAAAGATATAAGTAGCAACTTAATAAATTGTTTCTCTTTGGTATCAATATCTTTTATAAAAAATATGAATATAGATAAAAATATAGCAAAAAATAGATATCCATAGTTTGTTCCAAAAAAGACTTTTGATAGTATCTCATTAGCTGGTATAGAAAAGATTCTGGTAAAATCAAAATATATACTACTATATATATCTTTTATATGTGATATTTGAAGATTTATCCAATAATCTAAAGTAATATTATTATAATATCTAATTAATACTTGTAAAAATGTATCTGTTGTAGGTTCGTTAAGACCAGCCAAATGCCACTTTAGTAATCTGTCTCCGGGTGGGTCTATAAATTTTTGATAGTAAACCCAAGGTAAATATATTAAAATCGCAATAAAAAAACCTTTTAATAGATATTTTATACTATCCCTACTTTTTAATGTAAATAGTATAAGAAAAGAGAGAGAAAGCAGATAAAATACTCCTCCACCATGCGTTAAAAAACTCAATACAGAAGATATAGCAAATAGCATATAATGCTTTTGCTCTTTTGTTTTTGATATCCAAATTTTATATAAATAGTAAAAGGCTATTGCTTGGTAGAGTGCAGAGAGTAACTTGGGCCACATAAATAGTGAATTTACAAATACAAAGCCATTAAAGAATATTAATACCATAGAAAAAAATATAAATTTTTTATCTTTTATAATCTCTTGCAACATAAAAAGTATGAAAATAATAACAAGTAATTGCATTCCTATTGTAAATGTAAAATACGCAGAGCCTTTAGTAGATATTACACTAAAGAAAAGATAGAAGGCTGTTTGTAAAGGTGGTCTGTCACTAGACAACCAAGTGCCAAATAGGGGAGATGGTATATGATTATGCAGTATTGCATTAGCAAAAAATTCAGGTATCCAATTATCTACAGGAAGATGGTGCCATCTATTTGCTGATATAATTTGATAATTGGATAAAATATCTATACCCACAAAAGATATAAAAGTAATTATTCCCATCATAGAAAACAATAAGACAAATAGCCCAATAGCTTCATTTCTGGATTTACTACTTATGATTAGCACTTTACTTACAAAATAAATCATTACCAAGATGGATAATACTGTTCCAGCTTTTACATTAAGAAGAAAGACATAAAAAAGGCTCAAGGATAGTAAGCCATTAAATATAGACATATAAGAGAATGCAACCACTCTACTTTCATTTTTGCTATAAAAATAGCCATAAGTTATAGATATCCATATAGTAAATATTAATATATGCATTAAAACTTCTAAATAGTTTTTAAAGTTAACAATATTGATATTATTATATTGCTTTACGCCACCAATTCCAAGCCATCCATCTTTATCTTTTTTGTTAGCTTGTGCTACAACTCTTATCTCTTTATTTTTAAACTCTTTTGGAATTTTTAATACATAAGATGACCACACCTCTCCTCTTACTTGAAGCCCTTTTATTATGTATCTCTTTTTATCTTTAGATTCAATATATATATATGTATTTTTTTCTGTAGGATTGCCTATATAGTCAAATTTAATATACTTTTGTGGCTTTAGATAGTTGCTATATAACTTTATAACCTCTTGTTTATTATTTTTACAATAAGTTACTTTATGAAAATTATCAGAGTGTTTTTTAGTTACAAATGACAACTCTTTGTCTATACACCCATTATATATTTTAATATTTCTTGTTTCTTGGTAATAAAAAAGATAAAAAAGTGTAAATAGAGTTACAATAAAAAGTAAAAATTTGATTAATAGAGACTTTTTTGTTGTTTTTAGCATATTTCTATTTCCATTTCAAAGCTCTTGCCTTAATTACTATAATTAGATATCCAGTTTTAGCACATTATGGTCATCTAGTTTAAGCAGCTAAAGTGATAGCTTAACATTAATCTAGTAAAATCTTTAAAAGCAAAAATAAGGATTTTAAGATATGTTAAGTCTATCACTCAAATACAAGAACAAATTCTCACATAAAAAATATTATACAAAACTCTGAATTAATAAATACTGAATTAGTGAGTAAATATGGAGTAAATGTAAAAATTATAATGAAATA
>CAYMGA010000105.1:0-4316 GCA_964389865.1 uncultured Nitratifractor sp. | reverse complement strand
ATTAGCATTGCCTATTTTGTTATCAAAACTACAATTGTCTCTTTTGCTCCATGAGCTCCAATTACAAGTGTTTGTTCAATATCTGCTGTTTTTGAAGGTCCACTAATAAATAATCCATAATTTATATCTTCATTAGATATTAAATCATAAGCTTCTGCCATTGTGCCAACTATTTTTTCTTCTAAAATGATAATTAATCTCTTAACAATTGTATAGATAGCTCTATGATGATTATTTGGTTCATTTATCCAAACTGCCCCATTTTCACTAACTCCAAATTTTGCATGAACTATTGCACTCTCTATATTTTCTAACTCTTTTGCACTCTTAAAATTATTTGGATTTATGCTTTTGATATTATAGTTATAAATTGTTGCTACACTTTTATTAACTAATTTAGATAACTCCTCTTCAAGATTATCTTTTGTAACTTTAATAAGCTTTGCTCCTGCATTTTCTAATGCAGTTTTAAAGTTGCTTTTCAACTCTTTGTCACTTCTATAGAGCTTATACTCTAAACTCCTCTTTGGTGCATCTGTATTTAAGTTTTTTAAAATACTATCTCTGCTTTTCATACCACTCCTTAAAACTCTCTTTTGCTGGTTTTGGAATCTCTCTACCCTCTCCCCATAAATTAAATCTTTTTAATAGAGGATATGTAAATTTATACACCTTTGTAACTATAAAAAATAGTCTCTTATCTTTTAAAACTTTAGCACTTAAGTTATAAAAAAATCGCTTTCTCTTTGGCATATAACCACTGTTTATAAACTCTTTTCTAAAGCTATATAGTTGATTGTGTAACTCAATTTTTACTGGACAAACATTATCACAAGAGGCACACAGAGAACAAGCATAAGCTAAATCTCCATCTGCCTTTGGTTCTCTAAAGCTACCCAAAATAGAGCCAATTGGTCCAGGTATTATATAGCTATAGCTATGCCCTCCACTTCTTCTATATACAGGGCAAGTATTCATACAAGCACCACATCTTATACAATTTAGTGCTTCAACTTGATTACTCTTTATAAGTTCGCTTCGTCTATTATCTACAATAATTATATGCATAGATTTACCATTTTGTGGCTTAAGAAAATGGCTTGTATAGGTTGTGATAGCTTGTCCTGTTGCAGAACGAGCTAAAAGCCTTGTAAAGATACCAAGTTCCTTATAAGAGGGAACAACTTTTTCTATACCCATAGAGACAATATGGCTTTTGGCTAAAGAGCAGCCTAAATCTGCATTACCCTCATTTGTACATACAACTACTGCTCCAGAAGATGCTACTGCAAAGTTTGCTCCAGTAATTGCAACATCAGCATTTAAAAACTTTTTTCTTAAATCTTCTCTTGCAACTGATGTAAGGTAAGTTGGGTCAAAGTTACCCTTTTTGCTATTTAGCTTCTCTTCAAAGAGTTTTCCAATTTGCTCCTTTTTTAAATGGATTGCTGGTAAGACTATATGACTAGGAGTATCACCTCTTAATTGCACAATTCTCTCACCTAAATCGGTATCTGTAATCTCATATCCTCTATCTTCTAAATAAGAATTTAAACCACACTCCTCTGTTAGCATAGATTTGCTCTTAACTATACTTTTAGCTCTCTCTTTTTTTAATATTTGCTCTACAATTTTATTATGCTCATTAGCATCTTTTGCCCAATATACATTTACACCATTTGATTTTGCATTTTTCTCAAACTCTTTTAAATAGTAGCCTAAATGCTCTATTGTATGCTTTTTTATCTCTTTTGCAATCTCTCTTAAACTCTCCCACTCTTGCACTTGGCTAGTTGCACTATCTCTTTTTTGCCTAACATACCAAAGTGCCTTATCATGCCATGATGCATACTCACTATCTTTTAAAAACTCTTTTGCTTTTAGTGCGTGGTTCATAGGCTCTCTCCTAATAATACCTCTGATATATGAAGCATTTTAATATCTTTTTTTTGAGCTTTTGCAATACCCTCTAAGTGCATTAAACATGAGTTATCATACCCTACAATATAGTCTGCTCCAGCACTTAAGTGGTCATTTAACCTATCTTTTCCCATTGCAATAGATATATCTGATTCATTTATAGAAAAAGTGCCTCCAAAACCACAACACTCATCAGCTCTTTGTAGCTCTACAATCTCTAACCCCTCTACCATCTCTAAGAGTGCTTTTGCTTTAGATGCTATCTTTTTAGTTGTAAACTCACTTGGTGTTGCTAAATTTAACTCTCTTAACCCATGACAACTTTGGTGTAAACCAACTTTTGCATTAAATTTAGCCTCTATATAGCTTGGTTTAATAATATCATGAACAAACTCTGTAAACTCAAATATAGAGTTTTCAACTTTTGTTAGCTTTTCACTAGGTGGTAAAATATCTCTATATCTATGTTTTACCATAGCTACACAACTAGCACTTGGTGCAACTATATAATCATATCCACTAAAGGTATCTAAAAAGTTATTAGCAAACTCTTTTGTAGTATCTATTAAACCACTATTAGCATATGGTTGCCCACAACAACTCTGATTAATAGGATACTCAACTGTATAACCATAACTTTGTAAAAATTTATAAGTTGATTTTGCAACATTAGGATAGATTGTATCGATAAAACAGGGAATAAATAGTGCAATTTTTTTCAAAGAAAACTCCAATTTTTATAGTTAAATATATATTTCAACCTAAATTATATAATATTATTTCTAAAGGACTAACTCTACTAAAGAGTAAAATAGGGTTAATAATATTTTAAAAAAATCCCTATAAGTAAAGAGTATATAATAGTTAAAGATATAGTTAGCAACTTATATAGTTGTTGATTTAACTTTAACTTCTCAGTTATAAATTGAGCTGATATTGATGCAGGATATGCCATAAAAATTAGCATTACAATACTAAAAACTAAAGTTACTATTAAATCTATCATTTTATAATCCATAAAATGTTTTTAAAAAGTTTTTATCTTTTTGGCTATTAATGTGAACTTTTATTTGAGTGTGATTGCTATCTATTATTAGAGTATTATTAACAATTTTTAGATGCTTTTTACCCCACTGCTTTTGTAACTGCTCAAATCGTTTAAAAACTACAACATTATCAGGTTTTTCTTTAAAATCTTTATCATCTCTATTTAAAATTTCTAATCCTCCAAATCTTTTTTCTAAATAGTATGGTGAATATTTTGTAATAGTTTTATAAATTGGGGCTTTAGGTGTTGGTTTTGAGTTTAAAAAAACATTTAACCCCACTAAAAAAAATCCAATCATTAATGCAATTGATAGATACTTATTCATAATAAACCTTTTTGATTAGTATATCATTATTAAAAAAATAAGATATTGATAAAAATCAACTTTTGTCATTAAAAAATACGATAACATTTAATAAAAAAGGTTTAAGAATGAAAGAGTTTTTTATATTAGAGGGTGCTTATATTGTAATTGGATTATTTATCTTAGCAATTGCTCTTTTTGTTACAACTCGTCCATTTATGGATAAAAAGAGTATTAGAAAATCTCTTACTATAGTTTTTTTGGTTATAGCTTTGTTAATTGGTGGGCATTATTATATTACAAAGAGTAGAATGAATAAAGTTTTAATTGCATTTAATAGTGGCAAAAATATCCTTTGTGAAAATAGAATATATACAAAAGCAGCTCAATTTGTAACTATAAATAAAAATTTGGAGTGGAGCATAAAAGATAGTCAATTTATATCTCCAAACTATACAAGGAGCTTTCATTTAGCAAGATGTATAGTTGAAAAATAACTGTAAATAGATTTCTTTGAGTAATTGTCATAAAATAACTCAACTTAATTTATAAAATATTAATTTAATTAATCAATTTTCTTGACATACATCAATACTTCTAGCTTAAAAAATAGGCATAATTAAAATTGTAAAAAATATTTATCTAAAGGAGAGCTGATGCATCCACTATTTGTAAGACCAGAGATAGCACCTGATCAATTCTTGCCTATCTTTGTTATCTCTACATTAGTTTTAATTTTTGGGGTAGCTTATGCAGCTTGGATTACACTTACCAAGATGGATTATCTTCCAAAAAAGTGGCTCAACTTTGGGTATATATTTTGGGCATTACAAACATATTCGCTATATGAGTTAGCTATTTTGATTCATAGCAATCACTTTACAACAAAGGCATTAATTGTAACTATGATTGCTTATTTGTTTATTCCTCACTTATACTTTCATTTAGTTAGTGAGTCAGATAAGCGATATGATTCAAAATAGTAAGTTTACAAATTTAAAGGAGGACACAAATGGCAAATGAGAACTTGTCTGTATGGACATC
>CAYMGA010000104.1:0-4348 GCA_964389865.1 uncultured Nitratifractor sp. | reverse complement strand
TCCAAAAAAGGATTAAAAGTAAGAGTGCTAAGTGTTAGGTGCTAAGTGTTATGAAGCTTAAAGCTTTTTATTAAGGGGTAGAGAAAAGTATAACTCTTCCCTTTACTCCTAACACCCTACACTTAACACAATTTAAAATTCATAACACTTAGCACTTAACACATAGCACATTAACCCTAATCCAATCCATAAATTTCTTTATACTCTTTTAGTGCAAATCTATCTGTCATAGAGGCTATATAATCTGCTATAACTCTATGTTTTGCTCTTTTTTTGCAAAGCTCTTTATGCTCAATTGGTAGTAGATTAATATCTTCCATATATGCTTTATATAGTGCTTTTACACACTCTTTTCCTGCAAACATATTTTTTACAATTTTACGATGTTTATATAACTTTTTATATAACTGTTTTAGCAATGCTTTATGCTCTTTTGCAACCTCTTTAGAGTGTCCTATATTTAATTTAATATCACTTTTAAAGTGTGAAGATAAAGGTATATCACTTCTATGCTCTTTGATAAAATCTTTAGAGTTATTTATAAAATCTTCAACTAATACTTTAATAATTGATGTTACCAATCTTTTTCTAAATATCTTTTCATTTGGTTTTATACCCTCTTGTTTAACTAAATAAGAGGCTCTTTGTATTAATGGTTGCTCTTTTAATATTTCGTAATTTATTAAACCATATTTTATGCCATCGTCTATATCGTGGCTTATATATGCAATTGAGTCTGCAAAATCTACTAAAATTGCTTCAAAAGATGGATGGTAATCTAAATTAAAATTCTCTATTATCTCTTTTGGTAAAAAACTCTTTTTATATGGAAGAGAGTGTTTTAATACGCCTTCTAGTGTTGCATATGTTAAGTTTAAGCCATCAAAATCTTTATACCTCTTTTCAAGTTTTGTTAAGACTCTAAAAGATTGAAAATTGTGTTCAAAGCCATTTTTAAAGCCATCTTCTTTTAGTAATCTATCTAACTCATCTCCACCAACATGCCCAAATGGAGTATGTCCTAAGTCGTGGCTAAGGGCAATTACTTCGCTTAGGGCTTCATTTAAATTTAACTCTCTAGCTAATGTTCTTGCAATTTGTGCAACCTCTAGTGAGTGAGTTAAGCGGGTTCTAAAGTAGTCGCCTTCGTGGTTTATAAAAACTTGAGTTTTATACTCTAGCCTTCTAAATGAGCTAGAGTGAATCACCCTATCTCTATCTCTTGAAAAGTGGTCTCGAAAATCTTTTGTAAATGGATAAAATCTTTTAAATGGTAACATTTTTTACCTTTTTTGAAATATTTATACTAAAAAATATAAATCTTTTGTTATAATTAAAGTAGATTATACTAAAAAAGGATTCTCTATGCAAGTAACTCTTATGCATAATACACCATTAACTGTTTGCGCACATGCAATTAGAACATGTTGGCAGAGTTTTGATAAAAGCGATGAGGGTGGCGAAAAAGATAGAGCCTTAATTGATAGAGTTGGAAATAAATATAAACATGCCTCTACGCTAGAGCATTTAGTATATACTTTTTATATACAAGGTATCAGTAGAGCCGTATTACAGGAGTTAGCAAGGCATAGAGTTGCAAGTTTGAGTGTAAAGAGTACTAGATATACACTAAAAGAGTTAAAAGAGGCAGAGCCTTTTGGTATAGAAGATTTTGATAAAGCATCTAAATATATTGTTTTAACAAAAAATAGACTTGTTGATAGTGCATCGATACAAGCTTTAAATAATTTACAAGCTTTGCTAAAAAAAGGTATTAGTAATGATATTGCAAAATATGCCTTGCCAGAGTGTTATAAAACTGAGTTAACATGGACTATTAATGCTCGTTCACTACAAAATTTTTTAGAGCTTAGAAGTAATAAAGCCGCACTTTGGGAGATAAGAGATTTAGCAAGTAAAGTATATAGTGTTTTGCCAACAGAGCATAAATATCTATTTTCTAACTGTATATATAAGGAAAAAGAGTAGATTATGAAAGTGTTATTTATAACTTTAATACTATTTAGTAGTTTATTATTTTCAGGTGTAAGTAGTGCAATAGTAGATAGCATAAAAACTCCATATCACTCTCTAATAAAACAGATATACTCATTAAATGGTAATCAATACTTATGGATAAATAATCCAACAAACTTAGCAAAAGCCTCGAATGCATTCAATAATGGTTACTATAATTATAAAAATAAACCTCTACATAGAGCTAGAATTACACAACTTTTATATGCTCTTGATAGTGGAAGTTTGAGTGAATATAATAAAGCACAATTAGATGTTTTAGTTACAGATGCTTATATTAAACTTTTAAAGTTTCTTAGAGTAGGAGATGTTGATTGGAATTTAGTTAAACAGAAGATGAAACTATTAAAATCTCAACATGATATACATGCTGTTTGGGAGATGAATGTCAAAAGTATGCCATCTGCTCAAACAATTTTAAACTATATTCAAACAGGTAGAGTTAATGCCTTATTATCTCAAAGTATTGGTTTAAAAGATAGATATAAATCTTATATAGATATTTTGCAATATTATCGAAAAATACCAGAATTTAGAAAAGTTAAATATGGTAGCATTATAAAATATGGAAGAAGAGATAAAAGAATTTATCAAATAAAGAGGCGTTTAACTCTACTTGGAGATTTTCCACGAAGTGGCACTATTAATGGAAGATACGATAGGGATTTAGCTTACGCAATTAGAAGATTTAGAAAAAGATTTAATTTAAGGGGAGGAGATTATATAGATAATAAACTTCTTGCATACATAAATTTGCCTAAATCTTACTATATAAATAAGATACTTGTAAATTTAGATAAAACAAAACTCTATCCATCTCGATTTGAGAATTTATATGTAGAAGTTAATGTTCCAGAGTTTCTTATGAGATTATATCAAAATGGAGTAGAAGTTTTTAGCTCTAAAGCAGTCGTTGGAAGGTTAGATAGACCAACACCAATCTTTAGTGATAAATTAGAGTATATAGTTGTAAATCCAACTTGGAGAGTTCCAGAAAATTTAGTAAAAAAAGACCTTATTCCAGCACTTAAGAGTAATCCAAACTTACTAGAGATAGCACATATAAAAGCTTATCAGGGAGGAAGAGAGGTAACACCAAATTTAGAGAAACTATTTACATATGAACACTCAAAAAGACATTTACCTTACCAATTTGTTCAGACACCAAGTGCTGATAATGCTTTAGGGCTTATTAAATTTATGTTCCCAAATAAATATTCAGTCTATTTACACGATACTCCAGATAAAGGATTATTTAACAATAAATATAGATATAATAGTTCAGGATGTATGAGACTTAATAACCCTTTTGGTTTCTATAATGCTTTAAAACCTTACTTAAGAGAGCAAAAAGATATAGATAGCTTACTTAATAGTGGTAAAACTACTAGAATTAATTTAAGTCAAAAGATACCAGTTCATATTGTATATTTTACTTTAGAGTTCGAAAATGGTGCTCCAAAATTTATGTATGATGCATATATGTATGATAAAATTATAGAGGAGTCAACAATTGGTAATATTAAAAGGTATTTTGAAGTACCAGCTGTTAGGTTAAGAGAGGTTAAAAAGTGAGTGTAAAGGTTAAATGGAATTAAACAAACTTTAACCAAAAAATGACTAAAATTAAACTTAAAAGAGAGGGAGTAATATGTCACTAATTAACGATATTTCAACTTATCTTTGGCTTCTTATAGTTTATATATTTGCTAAATATGCAGTTGTAGATTTAGATATGCCATTTTTCGATATGAACCATATAGTTTGGGCTCAAAATGAGCTATTTTATGTATCTACAAAAGATCTGTTTATAATAGCAGGTATATTTTTACTATATATAGAGATATATAAAGCTGCAGCACCTAATGTAAAGTCTAGCCTTAATGAGGTTATTGTTAGCTTTTTAGTAGCAGTTGCATACTTAGCAGTATTTTTAATTTGGGATAAAGCACATAATGTAACATTTTTTATACTTATGCTTATGTCATTTTTAGATGCAATAGGTGGATTTATAATTGCAATAAATGTTGCGAGAAAAGATATTTCTATAAATTCTTAATTAATATAGAGAGCATACCTCTAACTGTGTAAACCCATCTCATATGCCTAAATAACTTTGTATATTTTGAGATAATTTCACTAAAAGATATACAAAGTTGAGGATAAATTTTACTAAATATATTAACTACCCGTAGGTAATTCAAGAATTTAATTTAGCTAAAGATTAACTTTGTAACCTGAGTTCGACAGAATATCATAGCCACAGCTTTATGAGCTTAATCTTTAGCTAAATTAAATTTTTCTCAAAGAG
>CAYMGA010000103.1:0-4435 GCA_964389865.1 uncultured Nitratifractor sp. | reverse complement strand
TTTATCTTATTTCATTGGCATTGGGCTTTAGCCCCGAAAAGAAACATCATTAAATAACAATAAAACAGTTGATGTATCAGCTTCAATTGAGTTCTTGCACAGTCTCTCCAGCTTCGTAATGCATACTGTAATTTCAAACATAGAGTATATATTCCAAAACTAGAGCTTTGGAACAAGAAAAGATGAATAATTTAGGTTGATACTAAACTTTCTCTTCTGTAGCTTTTAGTGCCTCTGCTTGTGCGTGAGCTATAAGAGGGTTAATAATTAAATCTAATGCTCCATTATTCATTACATCATCTAATGCATAAATTGTTAACCCAATTCTATGGTCTGTAATACGGCTTTGTGGATAGTTATAAGTTCTTATCTTTTCGCTTCTATCTCCACTACCAACTTGTAGTTTTCTATCAGCTGCTAACTTATCCATCTGTTCTCGCATTTGTGCCTCATAAATTCGAGATTTTAATATTTTCATGGCTTTATCTCTATTTTTATGTTGAGATTTTTCATCTTGAATAGCAACTACAATACCTGTTGGAATATGAGTAAGTCTTACAGCAGAGTCTGTTGTATTAACACTTTGTCCACCACAACCACTGGAGCGATAAACATCCATTTTTATATCATTTGGTTTAATATCTACCTCTACATCTTCAACTTCTGGCATAACAGCAACTGTAATTGCTGATGTGTGAACTCTTCCTTGTGTCTCAGTTGCTGGAACTCTTTGAACACGGTGAGTTCCACCCTCGTATTTTAATTTAGAGTAAACATTCTCACCTTTAATCAAAATAATCAACTCTTTATACCCCCCAGCAGTCCCCTCTGATGAGCTTACAATCTCTACTTTCCAGCCTTGTTTATCTGCATATCTAGCATACATTTTAAATGCATCTTCTACAAACAAGGCACTCTCATCTCCACCTGTTCCTGCACGCATTTCGATATATATATCTTTATCATCATTTGGGTCTTTTGGAATCATTAAGATTTTAATCTCTTCTTCTAACTCTTTTAACTTAGGTTCAAGCTCATTTAGCTCCTCTTTTGCCATCTCTCCAAAATCTGGGTCTGAGAGCATCTCTTTATTCTCTTCTATTGCTTCAGCAATTTCAATATACTCTTTTGCTTTATTAACAATTGGTTCTAAATTAGATTGCTCTTTACTAAGTTCTGTCATTTTTTTAATGTCAGTTGCAATTTGGGGTGTACTAAGTTCTTCTGTAATTTCGTTATATCTGTTGATAAATGGTTCTAATTTTTCTTTAAGCATAGAGTAGTCCTAATAGTGAGGAGATTAAAATAATTTAAGCGCAAATGCGCTAAGGCTTATGCAGCCTCTAAAGAGTTTACTAATTTATGAAGACGGCTAACTTTTCTAGAAGCTGTTTGTTTCTTTAAGAAACCTTTGCTTACAAAGTGATGAAGTTGCTTGTTAGCTACTTTAAATGCCTCTTGCGCAGCCTCTTTATTACCCTCTTGAACTGCTTCTCTTACAGCTTTTACAATATTTTTAAGACGAGTTCTGTAGTATCTATTTCTCTCAGTTCTCTTAATTGTTTGTCTTGCTCTCTTTTTTGCAGACTTATGATTTGCCATAAACATTTCCTTGCGATTTTGATAATTTTGTCTAAAGTTGGCGAATAATATCAAAAAAATGATTAATTATATATTAAAAACTGCAAATAATTATAATTTTTAGATAGAATTACACTGAATTTTCTCAAATTAAGGGGTGTGTATGGGACTTTTTGGAACAGATGGTGTTAGAGGTAAAGCAGGAGAGAAGGTAACAGCAGCAGCAGCTATGCAACTTGCTATGGCAACAGGAATTTACTTTAAACCAAAAGCAACTACAAATAAAATTTTAGTAGGTAAAGATACAAGAAGAAGTGGTTATATGATAGAAAATGCGATTGTAGCAGGGCTTACGGCAGTTGGATTTAGTGTTATTCAAATAGGTCCTATGCCAACACCAGCAATTGCATTTATTACAGAAAATATGAGATGTGATGCTGGTATTATGATTAGTGCATCTCATAACCCATTTTGGGATAATGGTATAAAATTTTTCGATTCAGATGGTAATAAATTAAGTAAAGAGGTAGAGCAAGAGATTGCAGCTATTTATGATAATCGTGAACTTATAGATGAATCTCAAGCTACTTGTAAAGATATAGGTCGTTCAAAGAGAATAGATGATGTAATAGGGCGATATATTGTTCATATTAAAAACTCTTTTCCAAAACATTTAACTCTTAAGGGTATTCGCATTGTAATAGATTGTGCAAATGGAGCAGGGTATATTGTTGGACCTACTATTTTAGAAGAGTTAGGAGCAGAGGTAAAAGTTATAAATAACAATCCAAATGGATATAATATTAATGAGACTTGTGGTGCAATGCATCCAGAAGTTTTAGGAAGTGCCGTAAGAGAGTATAGAGCAGATTTAGGAATTGCCTTAGATGGAGATGCAGATAGAATTGTAGTCATAGATGAAAATGGTGAAGTAATAGATGGTGATATTCTTATGGGAACTCTTGCTGCTTATTTAAAAGAGAGAGGTGAATTAAAGAATAATCAATTTGTTACAACAATTATGAGTAATAAAGCATTAGATGACTATCTTGCAACTAAAGGTATTACGACTCATAGAAGTGAAGTTGGCGATAAAAATGTAGCAATTTTAATGAAAAAAGTTGGCTCAAATTTTGGTGGTGAAGAGAGTGGACATATTATCTTTAGTGATTATTCAACAACAGGAGATGGAATATTAAGTGGACTTCAAGCACTCGCTTACTTAATTCATAGTGGCAAAAGGGCTAGTGAAGCTTTTAGCACATTTGATTTATATCCACAACTTAAAGATAATATTGAAGTTATTGATAAAACACCATTAGATGAAATAGAAGGTTTAGATAAATTAAAAAAAGAGATAGAAGATGCAAATATTCGTCATCTATTTAGATACTCTGGAACTGAAAATAAGTTAAGACTACTTCTTGAAGGTAGTGATAAAAAGTTATTAAAAAAATATATGATTAAGGCTAAAGAGTTTTTTAAACAGAGGTTAGCATAAGATGCGAAAAACTTCTATTTTTCTATTTGCACTTGTTGGAGTATTCTTAATTGACCAAGGGCTTAAAGATATTTTTTTAGCTGGATTTGATTGGCAAAGCAAGTGTATATCACTAGAGCTCCATATAAATAGAGGAGTTGCTTTTAGTATGTTTAGCTCTTTAGGAGATAATTTAAAATGGATACAATTAGCTCTAATTTCATTCCTTGGATATTTAGCATTTCGTGAGGGTTGGCTAAAAAAGTATCCCCTAAGTATCGGTTTAGTTGCTGGTGGAGCTTTGGGAAATTTATACGATAGATTTGTAAATAGTGGTGTAACAGATTTTGTATATTGGCACTGTGGATTTAATTTTGCAGTATTTAACTTTGCAGATGTAATGATAGATTTAGGAGTGGCATTAATAATTTTACAAGAGTTTTTAGCTTATAGGGCATCTAAAAAATGAGAATATTATTAAGTTTATTTATACTCCTTAGTCAGCTTTTTGCTTTAGATATAAGAGCTAAAGATTATAAGGGAAGCGTAAAATTTTTAAAGCAAATTCAATTAGATTATAAATTTAAAGGTTATAACTTTAGTGAAATATCAGCTTTAGCCTATAATAGCAAAACAAATATTTTATATATGGTTAGCGATAAAGGTAGTATGTTTAAATTTAAAGCAAACTTTACAAAAGATAATTTTAGTTTAACTCCACTTAGTGCAACTTATTTTAAACGAAAAAATGGAAAAAGATTAAGAAGTTGGAAGCGAGACACAGAAGGTATAGCCCTTGATAGAGCAGGGCATATATTTGTAAGCAGAGAAGGGAAGCCCAAAATTACACAATTTAGAGAAGATGGTAGAAAAATTAAAAATTTAAAATTGCCAAAAGCTCTACTAAAAGCAAAACTTCGCTCAAGAAATAAATCGCTAGAGTCTTTAACTTTTCACCCAAAATATGGACTTTTAACAGCTTTAGAGTTACCTCCCAAAAAGCAAGATATACACTATCAAACAATCTACTCTCTAAATGGTAAAGAGTGGCACTTTTTTACAGAAAATTATAAAAAAAATGGAGTAACAGATATTGAAACCACAGATGATGGCAATTTACTTGTTTTAGAACGCTCTTATAGTGGATATTTTGGTAAATTTGTTGTAACCTTGAAAAAAGTTTATATTAATAACTGCAAAAGAAAAATTTGCCCATCTAAAGTTTTACTCTCTATCGATAGTGCAAAAGGGTGGATTGTAGAAAACTTTGAAGGTTTAGTAAGAGTTGGGAAAAATAGATACTTAATGGTAAGCGATGATAATGATAGCTTTTTCCAAACTACAATGCTTATCTATTTTGAAATTTTAGATTAA
>CAYMGA010000102.1:0-4495 GCA_964389865.1 uncultured Nitratifractor sp. | reverse complement strand
CTTAGAGTTTTTCTAAAGGGTAGAGAGATGGCTACACCAGAGCTTGGAGTAGAAGTATTAAATAACATTTGGCCTCTACTAGAAGATATTGCAAACTTAGAAAGCCCTCCAAAACAAGAGGGTAGATACATAAATATGTATGTAATACCTAAAAAGAAGTAATTACTTCTTTTAAAAGGTATGAAGATAAAAAATAGACGAAGTTTCGGGTATAGGTATTAATGCCAATAAAATAAGAAAAAATTATAATGATTTTGCGTATTTCTCCAAATGTGAATTTATTCGCGTAGCAAAATTTAAATGATTTGAACCATGCTATCTATAAACCTGAGTTTGAGGTTTCAAAAACAAGCTTTGAGCTTTATGCTTTCAGCTTTAAGCAATAACATTAAAGCTTAAGGAAATGGAATTGGGTTTAAGTTTGGGTGGCAAAGATAGGTTAGTGCGTAAGCTCAGTTAATTATCTATATTTTTAGTTTTCATTAAGGCATATTTTGTAAGTAGTGGACCTACAAATTCATGTATCATAGTTGTTGCAATTATAATATTTAAAACTATTGGTGCAACTGTTTCAAAGCCAACTTCAGTTTGTAGTGATAGGGCTAGGCCAATTGCTATACCAGCCTGAGGAAATAGGGCAATACCTAAATATTTTCTAATACTACTTGGAGCATTAACAACTTTTCCCCCAACTGCTACGCCTAAAGTTTTACCTAAAATTCTAAAACCTACATAGATAACTATAACAGTAGGCATATATAGTAAAAACTCTATATTTAAGTGCATCGCAGATAGTGTAAAAAATAGTAAAAATATTATATCTTGTAAATGATAGTCAAATTCCTCTTTAACTAAATAGAAATTATTTGATATATTTGACATTACAATACCCATAACTAAAGATGCAAGTAGTGGGTCTAATCCAAAGTGGTTGCTTGTGCTGTAAACTAAGAAAATCATACCCAAAGTAGAGGTTGTTTTAATACCTCTATAATTTTTAAATACTCTATCTATAATTTCAGAAATTATAGCACCAATAATACCAAGCAATATTGTGAAAAATAGAATTGGTAATATTACAAATACACTATGAAAACTTTGACCACCAAACTCTGTAGTTGCTCTAGTGCTTATTACAACAATACTAAATAAAATTAGGGTAATTGCATTATCTGTAGCCACAACACCCAATAAAAATGCACTAAATCTATTTTTTATATTCAATTCATGTAAAACTGCTAAAATTGTTGCTGGAGCAGTAGCTGAAGCTAATGCTCCAAAAATTAATGCAATTGTTAATCTATAATTTGTAGCAAATCCCATATCTAAAAAGTCAAAGAGCATATAAAAGATTGTTCCAATAAAGATAAAGGTAAAAATAGCTTCAAAAATAGAGATTAGGACAATCTTTTTCCAAACATCTTTAATAATATTATACTTTAAATTTGCACCAACAAGCACAGATATAAGAGATAAAGATATATCTATAATTATATGACTTCCATCAATAAACTCTTGAGGAACAATATTTAACATTTTAGGACCAATAATAAAACCTAATGCTAAATAGCCTACTACATATAGCATTTTTAATTTTAAACTAATCCACTTAGCTAAAGCACCAAAAACAAAAATTAATCCTAAAAAAAAGAGAGAATCCACTTAGATTGTCCTTTGTTAATATAATTTAGTAGTTTATCTAAATTTCAAAAAAAAGACAATCTTTAAGTAACTACTATAAATTAAAAACAAATAACTTTCAAAGGAGTATAGGGGTAGAGGAGAAGAGGTGTATAGAGAGTAATGTTATATTATCGATTTATTATCTCTACTCCTTAACTCCTATACACCTATACCCCTTAATATTATATTAGATTTTAATTTTGGGTTACTACTTAAAACTAATTTAAGGTTCTATATTATCTCCTAAAAAAGAGTAAGCTCTTCCTACTCTAGCAACAGGTTTAAACTCTATTGTTAATCTATCTTTATTTGTAACTATACTATCTTCTACGAATATATGCTCTAAATTTAAAATTATAGGTATAGTAGAGCCACCAATATTTACCTCTTGATTTAGAGTACAGGCATAACAAACTGGAGTAGATGCAACTGCTGGAGGAAAGTTTTTAAATATCTCTTTTAAAGGTATATTAAACTCATCAGCTTCACTAGTTTGGCTATCTAGTGGTGTAGCACTTAAATTCATAGGTTCTAAATCCTCCTCTTTTACCATACAAATAGTGCATTTTTTACTCTCTCTTATATTTTGAAGAGTATCTTTTGGTGAACCATCACTCTTATGCCCAATAGAGACAATAACAGTAGCTGGATTAGAAGAGAGACCTGTAAAGTAGCTAAATGGAGCAATATTTACAATACCTTGAGCATTTTGTGTTACTATCCAAGCAATTGGTCTTGGAATAATAGTTTGTGACATAAGTTTATAAATATCACTACTTCCCTTTAATTTGGATATATCAAATTTCATTCTATTCCTTTAAATAACTCTTTAGAGTATATAATATTTGTATGATTTGTATCTTTAATTGTAATAATAGTTGGTTTATACTTAAACTCTTTAATTAACTTCTTAGTGCTAGAGTGAGGGACTATAGTGTCTTTCTCAGATAAAATAATAATAGGCTTTAAATTTATATCTTTAGCATAAATGAAGCTATCAAACCTATCTTTCATAATTAAATCTATTGGAAATATAGGATACCTTAACTTAGCAATATTAGCAATTGAATCATAGGGGGTAATTAATAGTAATTGATTAACTTCTCTTTTTGATGCTAAATATATAGCAACACCAGTTCCAAGACTTCTACCTACTACCAATATATTTTTATATCTTTTCGATACTTTATCAAAAAGTTTTAAGGCATCACTAAATATAGCACTCTCAGAGGGTTCACCCTTGCTAGAGTTATAACCTCTATAGTGCATAAAAAATATATCTCTATTTTTAAAATCTTCTTTAAGTCTATTAATATCTATCCAGTTATCTTCAGAGTTTCCTCCAAAGTAGAGTAGAGCATTACTACTATTATGCTCTCTAGTCTCTATCCAAGTTGTTTTATTTAAATAAAAACCTTGATTTCTCTTTACACTATGGTCTCTTACAAAGAGTAAATCTCTTTGAAAAATATATAAATAAGAGAGTGCTAAAATATACAATATTAAAATAGATAATAATATAGTTTTTACAACTTTCATTTTTTAATAACTTTTGTTAAAATCCTCTTAAAGTAACTCCAAGTACTACTGCTGCCATACCTAAAATAATATTGATAGGTAATAAAAGTTTTGGAATAATAGAAACCATATCTTTTGCATCTGCAATTTTACCACTATTAAATAGTTTTTGTGCTTTAGAACGCTTAATATACATAAAAATAAAGTTAATTGTCATAACAGTCCATATAGCCTCTTTTATATGCACTGTTGGGCTTTTTATACCAAAAATAATTTCAAATATAAGAGCAGTTGCTAAAAGTATTATAATAAATGGAATTACTAAATTAAATAGTCTTCCAACAATACGCAAAGTTGTTCCAAGCTTTAATCTTGCATCTTCAAAACTTTGTAAAACAGGATGCACAGCAACTCTAATTGCTATCATTCCTCCAATCCAAATAATGGCTGAAAGTACATGTAAAAAAATTATAACTGTAGAGTAATTTGTAATTAAATCTTTCATTTAAATCTCCTTTTTTAAGAATAATAGACTTTATTGTTTAAAGCTTAATATAAGTTTAATAATAATGATTTTGCAACATAATTTGCATTTTATTATCTATTTTTGTATTATAATAGCACTATTAAAATTGAAAATAAAGGATGAAAAAATGGAAAAAAAAAGGACAGAAATTAAATTAACTCATCTTTTTGGAACAAAAGATGGAATAATAAATATAGCACATATTACTAATCCGTATGGTGAAAAGAGTGAACCAGTTGTTAGTATAGGTGTCGATTTACATGGTAATTTTCAAAATCCAGAGTGGAAGGTTCATATTCCTTATGAAAATATAGATGATGTAATAGAAGGGTTAACTAAAGCTAAAGAAGAGTTTGGTAAAGATTTCGAAGAAGATGAAAACTCTATTCCTCTACCATTTGATGAGAGTATAGGTGGAGATTAATCTAAGAGGCATAGAGCCTCTTATTTTTTTAACCTGAGTTCGACAGAATATCATAGCCACAGAAGTCAAAGAATGCAAAGAAATTTTAAATCAAATTCGTAGGACTACCCATAAGTAATTCAAGAATTTTATTTGTAAAAGATTGCCCATTTTAGGTTTCCTTTCGGGCTTTATTAGCTTTCCCTTATGCCGATTCAAATTTTTTTGAATTAACCAGTGAGTCCTGCCTTGTGCTTTCACTCTCTTTGAGAAAAATTTAATTTAGCTAAAGATTAAGCTCATAAAGCTATGGCTATGATATTCTGTCGAACTCAGGTTACTAGTTTATCAAATGAATCTAGTTT
>CAYMGA010000101.1:0-4517 GCA_964389865.1 uncultured Nitratifractor sp. | reverse complement strand
ATGAAGTATATAACCAAAAAGATGCCGAAGGCTTTATTAAGCTAAATGCACTTAGGTTTATTATTGAGGGTAAACAGCAACCACAAAGAAGTGCAAAATACTTAAGCGAAGAGGGAGATATAGAAGAGAAAGAGCCAAAAGAGGAAAAAAGCGAAGGCTTTGTTGGTAAATTAAAGAAGATATTTAGTTAAATGATAAATTTACATAATCTATTAATTCAGATACTTATAGCTGTAATGGCTATAAATATTGCATTGCCATATATATTTAAAGAGAAAACTAGAGCTATTAAGTTTACAAGAATAGGCTTTTTTACCTTTTGGGCTATTTGGGCTATGGTTATTTTTGTAGGTTTAGTTATATTTGCTTTTATGAAGATGAAATTAACAATACCTATTATACTTATGCTTATAACTTCTATTATTTTAGCCTTTTTAGATGGCTATAGAGCTATCAAGCTTAGTAAAATTTGGAGAAGTGGAGAGTTAGGAGTTAAATTTAATACTCTAATATTAATTTTAGAAATTATCATAACAGCTTTAACAGTAGTTGCAATAGTTAAATTGAAATGAAATTTTTATACAATAAAGATGCTGGATTAGAGTATCTTAATATAGAGTCTGAAGCTTATAAATATCTATTTCGTGTAAGGCGTTTTAAGCAAGGTGATATTATAGAGCTTAGAAATTTGCAAGATGATATTTTATATAGCTATAAAATAGATAATGTATCTAAAAAGAGTGCTACTTTACGACTCTTACATAGTGAAAAGATAATAGTTTTACCAAAAAGAACTCTTATAATTGGTTGGTGCATAATAGACCCAAAAGTTGTAGAAAAAACTATACCTATGCTTAATGAGATTGGTGTTACAAAAATAGTATTTATAAAGTGTGCCTATTCACAAGCAAACTTCAAAATAAATATAGATAGAGTGAAAAAAATTGCTATAAACTCAAGCCAACAGTGTGGTAGAAACTCTTTAATAGAGTTTGAATTTAGTAACTCTTTATCCAACTTTTTAGAAAAATATCCCCAAAGCTATATGTTAAACTTTAGTAAACAAACTCTTGAAAGTGTAAAAGAGGATATAAACTCTATAGTTATTGGCTGCGAAGGTGGTTTTAGTAATGAAGAGATAAAATTAATAAAAGAAGAAAAAATTATTGGATTAGATACTCCACTCATTTTAAGAAGTGAAACTGCTGTTGTAACTATCTCTTCTAAAATCCTTATATAATAAACTTTTGCAACTTTTTGTAACTTTTTATTGGTATAATAATTAAAATTACAAAAGGAGTATAAAATGAAATTTATAAAAGTATCAGCAGTTGCAATAGCACTATTAGCAACAGCTAGTTTTGCAGGTAAGAATGTAGAGATACCAAAATCTCCTCCTATCCCTATTACAGTTACAAAGTGTGGAGGCTCATACATAGGGGGTCAACTTTTGTATATTGCAGGGAAAGAGAAGTTATGGAATGGACATACTACAACAGTAAAACCAAATGGAGCAATGGGTGGTCTATTTAGTGGATATGAGTTTTGTTTAGATAATGGTTTAAGAAGTGCTTTAGAAGTTGGAGTAAATGTAGGTAAAGTTGAGAAAAATACTAGGTTGCCAGAAGCAATGTTTGCTAATAATATGACTCTTTTAGATTATAGTAAGTTATATAATGTAAAAGTTAAACAAAACTGGGAGGCTTCTCTTGTAGCTCATTTAGGCAAAATGTTTGGAAATAATCAACTTTATATATTAGGTGGTGCTACTGCAACGCAACTAAAAGTAGAAGGGACAACATATAGTGTTAAAAAAAGTCTATATGGCTGGACTGCAGGTACTGGTTATGAATTTAAAATTAATAAAGAGCTAAGTGGAAGATTAGAGTATAGATACAATAAATATGTAGCTAAAAAGTATGGTTATCACTATATGAAATATAACTCTAATAGCGTAAGTGTTGGTTTAAAATACTCTTTTAAATAGAAAAATTCTCTTAGAGTGTAGTTAAGAAATTATAGATATAATTATAAACTATATCTCTAGGAGCATAAATGAAAAGAAAGCTTTTACTATCTGCATTAGTTGTTAACTTTACTAATGCTAACTTCTTAGATAATACAATAGATAAAATATCCCAAACTACAGAGTCTGTAAAAAATAGTATTACTAAATCCAAAAATAAAATAGATTTAAAAGAGGAGAGATTTGATAATATTTGGAATAGAATTAAAGATAAACTTGTAAAGGGTTCTAAACTATATGCTAAAAAAGATAAAGCACCAGAGAGTACATTTATTTTTGGAGAAGATAAACAAGATATTCAAGATGATATAGATAGTGTTTTAAATGATATTGTAAATGTTTTAATAGATGATGATATTTTAAAGTATAAAAATGAGATAGAAGATATTAATAGTAAAATAAAAAGAGATTATGAAAAAATTTCAGAATATAAAGAGTCTAAAATTGGTGCTCCAAAAAATAGTTTGGTCTATACTACAAAAAGTGGTTATGATAAAAAGATAAAAGATACAAAAGATGAAATTAAAATTTTACAAAATAAAATTAGAATTATTAAAAAGAGTTTAAAAAGAAAATTTACTAAAATTGGTGTTAAATTAAATGCAAAACAGATAGATGTTTTATTATCAAGAGTTGATGGTGATGATATTATTCAAATGTCAGTTGTAATAAATGTAATAAAAGAGATAACTAATCAAATATTAAAACTTATGAAAAGTAGTAACGAAGATTTAACTCAAGCTAAACGATATTATGGAATGCACTTAGTATCAGTAGCTTTAATTGTAAATATACAGCAAAAATATATAGATAAATTAAATAAAGAGTATATACCAAAATTAGATACTTTAATTACAAAAGCAAAAAAATTAATTGAACAAACCCAAATAAATATAGATAAAGAGAGTGATAAGAATAGAAGAGCAATCTATTTATCTAACTTAGAGGCTCAAAAGAGTACATATAGAGTTGCAATTATGTATAAACAAAATCTTTTAGAATCTAAAAAAAAGGTAATAGAAGCTCAAATAATTTCTAAAAAAAATTTAGAGTTAGCAGAAAATACTTATAATACAGTAGCTTTGAGTAAAGGAATTTACGACCTTATAACTCAGAGCCAACTTATGTTTAATAAAATTAGCCAAATTCAAATGCCAGATATTATACCCTTTGAAAATAAACAAATAGAAAAAAAGTATAAAGAGTTAACTCAACAAATTTTAGATAAGCAATAGAGAAATACTATTGCCCTACTCTTTAAATTTATAAAACTTTTTATTCAAAAACTTAGCTACAGCCTCTTGCTCTTCAGGAAACCAACCTACTTCAAAAAATGAATCACAATTTATAATCCACTGTTTAACATCTTTAAAACTCTTAGATTTAAAAGAGAGACCCTCTTTTTTAATTGAGTTTGGGTCAAATTTATCTGGACTTAAATGACACTTCGCACAATTTGCATCTTTATATAGCTTTGCACCCTCTTTCATATAGTTTGCATAAGTTAATGTAATTGACAAAGTTAGTAAAACTATTAACCTTTTCATAATAAAATCCTTTTTTCTTTAATTTTACAGAAAAAGAACTTATATAAAAATAAATTATGAAGATTAATAATTTAATTTAATTATTCACACCACCTTAAAGAACCAGCACAACTTAATTGATTTAATTTTTTATCTTTAGGACACAAATTATCTGTAGCTAAGAGATATCCTTTTTCTTTAATAATTGCATAAGAGTTTGAACAACAAATATTACCTCCACATAATCTTGCAACTTCTTTATTATCTGGCTTAGAACAGCCAATAAAAACAAGAGATATAAAAATTAAATACTTCATTTTGCAATAACCTCCCAAGTTAAAATCTCTTTATCATTTTCATAAACTACTGCTTTAAAATGGTCGCCTTTATTGTATGTTGCAACACCCTTTGGTGTGCCACTCATAACAATATCGCCATCTTGCAATGTTTGAAAAGTTTTAATCTCTTTAATTATATCCAAAGGCTTATAAATCATTAAATCAAAGTTAGCTTCTTGTTGCAATTTGTCATTTACAAAAAGCTTAAAGCCTAAATCCTCTAACCTACCCTCATATCTAATAAATTCACTAAAAACTGCCGATTTATCAAAAGCCTTTGCCCTCTCCCAAGGAAGCCCCTTTCTCTTTAACTCATTTTGAATATCAGCCTTTGTCAAATCAAGTCCAAATCCAATACCTGCAATCTTGCCACCTTCTATTAAAAAGCAAAGCTCTCCCTCAAAGCGAGTATGCTCATTAAAGTAGTAAAGCTCACTGCAAATTGCAGAGTTTGGCTTGTTAAATAGCACCATAGAACTTGGCATCTCATTGCCAAGCTCTTTAATATGCTCAACATAATTTCTACCAACACAAACAACTTTTGATGGAAACAACTCTTTATTTTCAAAAATTATACTATTCATTTAAACCTTTCATAAATCTTTACAGCAACTACTGAGAAAATTA
>CAYMGA010000100.1:0-4669 GCA_964389865.1 uncultured Nitratifractor sp. | reverse complement strand
GCCTCTTCAACAGTAATAACACCATCTTTACCAACTTTTTCCATTGCTTCAGCAATTAAGTTACCAATTGTAGCATCTGAGTTTGCAGATATTGTTGCAACTTGTGCAATCTCTTTTTTATCTTTTACCTCTTTTGCAAGTTTTTTAAGCTCATCAATAATTGCTGCACTTGCTTTATCCATTCCTCTTTTTACTTCGATTGGATTAGCACCTGCAGTAATATTTTTTAATCCTTCTTTAAAGATAGAAGCTGCTAAAATTGTTGCTGTTGTAGTTCCATCTCCAGCTTCATCTGCTGTGTTACTTGCAACCTCTTTTACAAGTTGCGCACCCATATTTTCTAATGTATCTTCTAGTTCAATCTCTCTAGCAACTGATACACCATCTTTTGTTATTGATGGTGCTCCAAAGCTTTTTTGAATTAAAACATTTCTACCTCTAGGTCCCATTGTAACTTTAACTGCATCAGCTAACTTTGTTACTCCATTAAATAGACCATTTCTTGCACTATCACCAAAGAAAATCTCTTTTGCCATACTTACTCCTTAATATATTATTTTAATATTCCTAAAATATCATCACTATTTAAAATTAAATACTCTTTGTTATCTAAAGTAATTTCATTACCAGCATATTTACCAAATACTACTATATCACCTTCACTAATACCTTCTTCCTTAGCATCTGGTCCAACTGCTAAAACTTTACCTTGTAGTGGTTTCTCTTTTGCATTATCTGGTAAAATAATACCACTTGCAGTTGTTGTTACCTCTTCTTCTCTTTCTATTAATACTCTATTTGCCAATGGCTGAAAGTTCATCTCTTTCTCCTTGTACCATAATTTTTGCGTTGTAATTATAGTAGTAATTTTTTAAAAAGTCAAGAGTATTTAGAGTAAAAACTAAAAAAAGTTTAGTTAGTATAACTAAAGATAGTTTATTTGGATTATTTAACTATAATTAAATAGTATTTTTTTTGAATATTTTTTTATAATTTAATAATTTTTAAAGTTTTATTAGATATTATTTCGGACACAAAATCATTAGTGGCAAGGTAGCTCAGCTGGTTAGAGCGCTGGTCTCATAAGCCGGAGGTCGGGGATTCGAGTTCCCCCCTTGCTACCACTTCTTAAATTGACATCTTGTTTCAACTCAAAAACTATTAATTTTATGATTATTTTTTGCTACTTTTTTTATAAAGTTTCTCTATTTTGACTTACTTTTAAGATTAATTAATATTAAATATGTTATTCTATGTTTAACATTTATAAATATGAAGGAGTATATCATGAAAAAGGTAGCAGTTACACTTGGTTTAATCATCTCCTTATCTCAGTTTGCAGTAAGTGAAAATATTGATGGTACTTTAGCAGTAGATACTAATGTGAATACATTAGCAAATTCTCAAAATAGTGTTAATAATATTCAACCTAATCAACAATTAAGTGCAAATTTAGATAACAATGTTAACACAAATTATGATACAAATGCAAAAGATGCAGTAGTTGCAGACTCTGTTCCAATTGCAACAACTAATAATATTTCATCTTACCTAGAAGGACCATTTGTAGGAGTTGAAGGCTCAGCAGTAATATCAGCAGAAGCTGATGGAAAAGATACAAGTGGAATGTCTCTTGGTTTAAGATTTGGAGCTCAAAATGTAGAGTGGAGAACAATGGCAATACTTGAAAAGTATGGTAGTAGTGAAGATTATAATGATTATATTAGAGCACTATTACAAATAGATTACTATTTTTTAGGTAGTGATAATTTAATGTTAGATACTTTCGCAATTAGACCATATGCTGGTGTTAATGCTGGTGGTTTATCATTAGATACACAAAGTGAAAATGTAAAAACAATTACTTATGGTGGTCAAGTTGGTGCAACAATGAATGTAACAAATAATATCGATTTAGATGTTGGTTATAGATATAATTTAGCAACTTCTGACTTAGTTGACCATACATCAAATATTACAGTAGGTTTACACTACAAATATTAAAAATTAGCCCTTTTGGGCTACTTATACTCCTTTATTAAAGTAACTTCTACACTAATTTTTATATAATTTAAAAAAAAATTAGGAACAGCTATGATAGATTTAAAATATTTAGAAAAAAATTTTGAAGAAGCAAGTAATAAATTATCTAAGAAAAAGGTAAAAAAAGAGCTTCTCGAAGAGTTAAAAGAGTTATTTTCAAAATTAAAAGAGGCAAAAGTTTCATTTGAAACTAAGAGAGCAGAGCAAAAATCTCTATCTAAAGAGTTTGGAGCATATAAAGCACAAGGCAAAGATATAAGTGAGTTAAAAGAGAAGCTTGACAGTTTAAAGAGTGAAATATCTAAGCTAGAAGAGATACAAAAAGATATAAATAAAGAGTTAGAGAGTAAAGCACTTAATATCCCAAATTTTCCAGATGATATTGTTCCTAATGGAGATGGAGAAGAGGATAATATAGAGATTAAAAAAGTTTTAAAACCAAGAGAGTTTAGCTTTAAGCCTAAAGAGCATTGGGAACTTGCTGAAAGCAATGGATGGATAGATTTTGCAAGAGGTGTAAAGTTAGCAAAAAGTAGATTTTCTATCTTAGCAAATGAGGGTGCTAAAATAGAAAGAGCTTTAATAAATTTCTTTTTAGATACAAATAGTAAAGCTGGATTTAAAGAGTTTAATGTTCCTGTTTTAAATAATTCAAAAATGTTACTTGGAACAGGACAATTACCAAAATTTGAAGATGATTTATTTAAGATAGAGGGTGAAGATTTATACTTAATTCCAACAGCTGAAGTTGCTCTAACAAATATGTTTAATGATGAAATATTAAATATCGAAGAGTTACCACTACTTTTAACTGCATATACACCTTGCTTTAGAAAAGAGGCAGGAAGTGCTAGTCGTGATACTAGAGGAATTATAAGACAACATCAATTTGATAAAGTAGAGATGGTTGCAATTACAAAACCTCAAGATAGTGAAGAGATATTTAATAAAATGGTGCAAAATGCATCAGATATATTAACTGCTTTAGGGCTTCCTCATAGACTTGTAGAGTTATGTGGAGGAGATTTAGGCTTTGGAGCAGCTAGAACTATAGATTTAGAAGTATGGCTTCCAGGGCAGGGTAAGTATAGAGAGATTAGCTCTGTTAGTAATACAAGAGATTTTCAAGCTAGAAGAGCAAAAATAAGATATAAAGAGGATAAAAAAAATAAATTTGTTCATACACTAAATGGTTCAGCCTTAGCAGTTGGTAGAACCTTAATTGCTATTATGGAAAATTATCAAAATGAAGATGGAACAATTGATATTCCAGAAGTTTTAAAACCATATATCAATTAAATAGTGTAAAAAAATTAAAGAGTTACCATTTTATCAATAAGTTTCATTATTACACACTATAATTACATTAAAATATATAAATGGTAATTTCTGTAATTTTTATAAATAAATCTTAGGTATCATAAAAGAAAATAAAGGAAAAATGGTGCTTTTAAAATTATTTCTCTCTATTTTGTTCTCTTCATTTGCATTCTCTAATACAATCTTTGGTAAAGCTAGTTGGTATGGTAAAGAGTTTCAAGGTAAATTAACAGCTTCTGGGAAAAAATATAATATGTATTCATATACAGCAGCGCACAAATTTTTACCTCTTGGAACTTTAGTTAAAGTTACTAATCTAAAAAATAAAAAATGGGTATATGTAAAAATTACCGATAGAGGACCATATTCACACGGAAGAGTAATAGACCTCTCATATTTAGCTGCAAAAAAAATTGGTTTAGTTGCAAGTGGAGTAGCACAAGTAAAAATAGATGTAGTTACAAAAAATCCGTAAAAATTGCATCTACTCCTAAATTAAAGAGTCTATTTTTCTCCTCTTTGGAGTTTACTGTGTAAACTGCGATTTTAAAGTTATTTTGCTTTAACTCTTTTATAGTTTGAATATCTACAATTTCAACATTGCAATGATAAGCTGATACTTTTAACTCTTTAAGATAAAAGATTAAATCACCATTATATTTTTCTTCAAAAAGTGCAGCTGTTGATATATTAGAAGCCTCTTTTTTTAGCTCTTTTAAATAGCTATGATTAAAAGATGAAAGCAGTATTGAGCTATCCATATTTAATGATTTTACAATACTCAAAATCTCTTGAATTACTAGCTTTTCTTCTATTAAACTGCTCATATCTTTTAGTTCAATATTAACTTTTAAGCTATTTTGTTTAATAAACTCTAAAGCATCTTTAAGTGTTAATACTTTTTGAATTGGCAGACTCTCTAGCTCTTTTTTAGCTACTAATCCACTCTTAATTGTTCCAAATGGGTCATCTTTGATAAACCAAGAGCTAAAATCTAGCTTTTTTAACTCCTCTAAGCTATAATCAATCACACTATATGGTTCTTTAAAGGCTTCTAGCTCTTTAGCATTTGTTGTTCTCTCCAAAGTATCATCGTGAATAATAATTGGGATTAAATCTTTACTAAATCCAACATCTAACTCTATAAAATCACACTTACCCTTTGCTGCTTTAAAAGCTAGTAGAGTATTTTCTGCTCTTATTGCTCTATATCCTCTATGTGCAGCAATTAGCTCTTTTTTATTAAAATTACCCCAAAAACTCATTCTTGAAAAGTCTCTTCATCTTTTAAAAATTTATGCCAAGA
>CAYMGA010000099.1:0-4674 GCA_964389865.1 uncultured Nitratifractor sp. | reverse complement strand
TGCTATTGCCATTATTATCTACAATTTGTGTTGGTTTATTTTGAGAGTTATATTTAATAGTTCTTTTTGCACCAATAGGAGATATAATAGCTGTTGGATTATAGCTATTATCACTATATTTATAGATTGTTGTTTGGTTTAAATCGTTGCTTCTTTTTACTACCCTTTTTAAGCTATCATATACAGTTATACTCTTAAAACCATTAGGTGCAATATTGGTAACTATAGTTTGGTTGTTTTCCTCTTTTACTTCTCTTTTTGTTTCATAACCTAGAGGATTAATTACAGATGTAATAATACCTTTATTATCTATTTTATATACAACTTTACTTCCAGTTGAATCAACTTTTGTGATTGTATTTTGATTATTATAGGTATATCTATATGTATTTTGACCAATTTTATATGAAGAGACTCTTCCTTGATTATCATAACTTACTTCTAATATAGCTCTATTTGTCTCATCAGTAACTTTAGTTAAGAGGTAGTATATTTGCGCATCATTGTTATCTTTATACTCTTTGTAGCTATACTCTTTTGTAGTTCCATCTGGATTTGTTAGAGATATTACATTTCCATACTCATCATAATCATAGCTCCATACTCTATTATAATTATCTTCTACTTTAGATACAAAGCCTTGGGTATTATAGTAGAAGTTTAGAGTTGAAGTTGAATTTGATACCTTTTTTAAGAGCATATTCTCATCATACTCTAAAGTTAGAGTAGAGTTATCAGCTCTTTTGACTTGAATTAGGTATCCATCTTTATATATCTCTTCTGTTTTTGAAGGGTATGTTAGTTTTACTCTATGCTCATCTATATATTCTGGTTTTACATTTAAGCCAGATAGATTTTTAAAGCTTTTATTGACTGGATCAAACTCAAAGTAATATTTCTTGGCATTAGACCATCTTAAGATATAATACTCTTTTTTTATCTTATTACCATTGCTATCTTTTAGATACTTTACACTATGCCCAAAAAACTTCTCAAAGTTACTTATTATACTATTTCCAAATAATCCTATATATGGATTAAACTCACTATAGTTTCTTTGTAATGCAATAGTTGGTTTGCCATCTAATGACAAATCTCTCATGTGCCAATCTAAAGAGCCTTTTTTTAGATAAACAGGAGAGCCATGGTCATCTCCTGGTCTTGACCAAGGAGCATAATCATTACCACCACCATATGGTGGAGTATCCACTTTACAATTTGGAGCATTATCAGCATCACATCCAGCACTATTGCCACTCTTATCACAACACTTACTCTTGCATGGAGGATTATCTGGTTTAGTTATATCCTCATGCCCACTCCAAGAGTTATTATAAGAGTATAAAGATATAGGAGATATTAAAAACAACAGGGCTATTAGGGTTATATTTTTTATAAATTTCATCATTTATTTCTCTCCTCTTTTAGGGTATCAATTTGAGTGGTAATACTCTCTAGTTTACTCTTTAATCTTTTATACTCCTCTTGAAGCTCTTTGTTCTTTTTGTAGTAGTTATCTGCCTCTACTTTATGCTCCATATAGTATCCTAATGCTTTTGATGGGGTTGTATTCTCTTTTTTATAGAGCTCTTGAATTTGCTTTTGAGTCTCATCAAATGTTGAGAATATATCTTTGTTAGATGCATTCTCTTTTAACTTAGAAAGAGTCTTTTTTGCACCAATAATTGTTATTTTAGTAGCCTCTATATCTAATTTATAAAAAGTCTTAATATCCATTGCTATAAGATTTTGAGTTAATAAAATAAAAGCTAAAATCTTAAAATATAATCTAATCATATCTCTGCTCCTTTAGTAATCTATTCTTGTTACGCAATATTGTGTAATCGAGCGATATCCACTCTTATCAACTGCTTTTAATCCAATAGTATATTTACCAGGATGTAGATATACTCCATAGTTATCTTTTCCATCAAACTCTATAGTAGCTTCTCCTGATTTTACATTTTTAAATGTTCTTGTAGCAGCCAAAACACCTTTTTGAGCATCATATACCTCTAGCTCTATTGTTGCATCTTTGTTTAATTTAAAGTTTATTTTTAACTTTTTTTGTTCTCCATTCTCATCGTGAGATATTGGTGTATATATAGGTGGGGTAGATGTCAATTTAGAAATATGTGAACCACTTTTTACATACACTACATTATGTGCAAGTTCAAAAGCCCATATACCATACAAAAACCACTTACCAGGTGGAGGAGAGATAAACTGTCCCTCTTCATTTGTAGAATACCAAATATCTTGATAGCTACCTTTTCCAAGAACATCTCTACTTCTTAGTGTAACTACTCTTGTATCAACATAATCATAGCCAATAAATGATACCACTTCTGATGGTTTTGTAATATTAAATGTAATCTTCATAGGCCTGTTATCAAATGGTGCAAAGCTTTTTGGATTTTCATCTCTTTGAGGGTTATATCTATTGCCACCAGTAGTCTCTCTTAAATCGACTCTTTTTGTTTTACCATTTAATTTATACTCTACAACTACATAATAATCACCCTCTTTTACAACTTTACCTTTATCATCTGTTCCATCCCAAGTAAAATTGTGCTCTCCTGCTTTTTGGCTTTTCCAATCATCTAAAACTCTTATTTTAGTGTAATCCCTATCTTCAACTATAACTCTCATATCTACAGTTGCACTATTTTTTATACTAATATTTGAGCTCTCCCCATTAAAAGTATCAATAGTATTTGTTTTCTCATCTATAGATAAAATTATATTTAAATCTATTGTTACCTCTATTGCATCACTTGTAGTTCTGCCGTCATTTGTAGTTACTCTTATCTTTGGATAATATTTACCAGCTTTGGTGTATGTGTAATTAATATCAGGTGTTGTAGTGCTATTGTAATCATATACTCCATCTCCATCAAAATCCCACTCATAAGATTTAAATCCTCTATTTTGAGGATCATTAACTGTTGCCGATAAATTAACATTTAATGGAGCATTACCACTATATTTCGAAGCTTTAGCCTCTACAGTAGGTGAACCTTTTGGCGAAGCTATTACAGTTGTAGTTGGTGCAGAATATGTTGCTACCGTTCCTTTACTATCAGTTACTTTTAAGTTAGCTTGATATGTCCCAATTTTTGTATAGTTATACTCTGCTGTATTTGAAGTAGTATTGTAATCATATACTCCATCTCCATCAAAATCCCACTCATAAAGGGCAATACCATCGCTATCTTCTGCATTTACTACAAATTTTACCAAAAGAGGAATTTCGCCATTAGAAGGGGTAGATTCTACTTTGATTTTTGGTGGTTTGTTTAATATATGTATTATAACAGAACCATTCATCTCATTATTATTAACATCTACCACGCTTAAAGTTACATTATAATCACCAGGTTCATTGTATTTCCAAGTATATGAATTTGCAGTAATGTCGCTACCTTCAAAAACGCCATCTCCATTAAAATCCCAAGAGTATCTTTGAATTGCATTATCTGTAGTCACTTTTGGTGAAAAAATAATTGTTGCAGGTGCATATGCTGTAGTTGCAGATGCTTTAGGATAAGCATAAAGACTCTTTTTCTCTTTTAAGTATATAAAAAATTTTTCAGAAGCTTTGTTGTTTGCTTTATCTTTTGCTAATATAGTAAAATTAACAGTTCCGTAAGGTAGTAGCATACTATTTTTAGGATTATATATATAGTTACTACTATTGTTATCATAAACTAAAGGAAAAGTTTTATTTAAATCATTAAATAGTATCTTTGCACTAATTCTATCTACACCAGTTCCATTTATATCATCTTTTATAGAAAATTTTAATAATTCATCTTTGTTGGTAACTACTGATGAAGGTTCAGGAGAAACCATATTAATAGTAGGAGCAATCTCATCATACTCTCCTATATAGTTAAATATCTTTGATGTTTTATTATTTGCTTTATCAGATATAGTTATTTTGACTACTATTTTATTAGCAGGTAGTGGCTTACTTGCTATAGGAGTTATTGTTAAAATACTATTTTCTATTTTACTTCTACCATTAAAATCTAAATTATTAATTTTAACAACTAAAGAGTCATTATCTATACCACTCTCATTATCATCTAATTTATATTTTAATATAGTAAGCTTGTTTGTAATTATGTTTTTATTAATTTTAGATATATCTATAATAGTTGGTGGTGTTGTATCTTGATTAATGCCTCCACCTCCACTGTTGTTTCCATCACCTTTCTCCTTAATTGGCAATACTTTAACATTTACATAGAAATTTTTAAACTCTGAACTACCCCAATTTACTTCTAACTTAAATTTTAATATCTCTTCTTGCTTAACATCTGGGGCTATAAAATGAGCTATACTTTTATTTGAATCTTTTATATCAACTTTTATTCCCGATAATTGACTCCAGCTATATTTAAGGTTGTTAAATTTTTTTACATTATCCAAATTAACTTTTAAGTAAACTTTATCTTTTGAATGAACTACTTGCTCGTAAATACCCTTGCCATTCTCATTTTTATTAGAACAGCCTATTAAAAGAAAACCAATAAGTAAAAAAACTAAATTAAAATGAAATATCTTTTTTAATATATCCATATTTAACATCCTTCCTAACTATAATTTAACTTAGATTATATAGCAAATAAATAGATTACCCAAGTCTAATTATTATATTATAATACT